>CBHWBX010000492.1:0-3264 GCA_966111935.1 uncultured Gemmatimonadaceae bacterium | reverse complement strand
GAAGCGCGATCGGGTCACGCTTCATGTACTCGTCGAGCTCGGCCTTCGAGCGGTAGGTGCCGCTCACGGCGTCGGACATCGAGTGGCCCATGAAGCGATAGGTGCGCACCTCGAGGAGCGTCGGCATCGAGTCCTTGCGGGCGCGATCGACGGCTTCCTGCATCGCGGCGCGGACGGCGAAGACGTCCTGACCGTCGCACTGCGCGCGCGGCATGTTGTAGGCGGCGCCGCGCTCGTAGATGTCGTGAATCGCCGAAGCGCGCTCGAGCGCCGTGCCCATGCCGTAGCGGTTGTTCTCGATCACGTAGATGACCGGGAGCTTCCAGAGGCCGGCCATGTTCAACGCTTCGTGGAACGCGCCGGTGTTGACGACCGACTCGCCCATGTAGCAGATGATGCACTGATCGCCGCCGCGATACTTGATCGCGAAGCCGACGCCGGTGGCGAGCGGCACGTGCGCGCCGACGATGCCGTGGCCGCCGAGGAAGTTGAGGCTCTTGTCGAACATGTGCATCGAGCCGCCCTTGCCGCGGGCGCAGCCGTCGATGCGTCCGAAGAGCTCGGCCATCACCGCACGCGGGCTCATGCCGCGCGCGAGCGCCTGGCCATGGTCACGGTAGGTGGTGATGACGTAGTCGTCGGGGCGGAGCAGCGACAGCGTGCCGGTGCTGACCGCTTCCTGACCGATATAGAGATGGCAGAAGCCGCCGATCTTGCCGAGGGCGTACGCTTCCGCGGTCCGCTCCTCGAATCGCCGCTGGAGCAGCATGGAGCGGAGCATCTCGCGATTGAGCTCGGCATCCGAGCCCTTCGAGTTCTCTGATTTTTTCTTGGCCATAGGAGTGATTAGACGCCGGCCGCCTGCACCTGCTCCCACGCGTGGTAGCTGGAGCGGACGAGCGGGCCGGACTCGACATGCTTGAAGCCCATCGCCATGCCGACCTCACGCAGGTGCCGGAACTCTTCCGGCGTGACGTAGCGATCGAGCTTGACGTGCGAATCCGATGGGCGGAGGTACTGGCCGAGCGTGAGGATGTCCACGTCGACTGCGCGCAGATCGCGCATGACCGCCTCGACCTCCTCGAGCGTTTCGCCCATGCCGAGGATGATCCCCGTCTTGGTCGGAACGTGCGGGGCGATGCGCTTCGCGGTGCGGAAGATGTTCATCACGCGCTCGTAGCGACCGCCCGGGCGGCACTTCTTGTACAACCGCGGCACCGTCTCGGTGTTGTGGTTGTAGATGTCGGGGCCGGCTTCGAGCACGGCCCGGATCGAGTCTTCGTTTCCCTGGAAATCGGGAACGAGCACCTCCACCGAGCAGTCAGGGAGGCGCTGTTTGATCTGCCGGATCGTCTCGGCGAAGATATATGCACCGTAATCGGGCAAATCATCGCGATCCACCGACGTGATCACTGCGTGCTGCAGACGCATCTGCGCGATCGCCTCGGCGACGCGCGACGGTTCTTCGATGTCGTATTTTGGCGGTTTACCGTGCGAAACCGCGCAATAAGCGCAGTTTCTGGTACACACGTCACCCAGGATCATGAACGTCGCGGTGCCGTGCTCCCAGCACTCACCGACGTTCGGACAGTGGGCTTCCTCGCAGACCGTGTGGAGATTCATCTCGCGCATCATCTGCTTGAGACGGAGGTACTGCGGACCGCCCGGCGCCTTCACTTTGAGCCACGACGGCTTACGCTCGGGGAGCGGCTCGACGCGGTGACGACCGGATATCTGATAAAGAGTCTCGCCCATGAGTCTCGAGACAACGAGTTGGCAAACGTGACCGGAGGGCGACCCTGAAGGAGCGGTCGTCACGGAGGCGGAAAACGTTGGAACCGCGAAATCTACCGGGCGCGGGAGTCCAAGGCTAGCACGTCATAACCTGCTAAATATCAGTCGCAGGTTACTTCTGCGCGAATCGACTGATCGAGAACGGGGCGAGCACGGCGTCGGTCGCACCGCCGCGGCACCAGTGGACCATCGCGTCGGCGGTTGCCGGAGCGAGGAGGATGCCGTTCTTCGAGTGGCCGCAGGCGTAAAGGAGCTCCGGCAGGTCGGGATCGGGGCCGAGGATGGGAAGCATGTCAGGCGTTGCCGGACGAAGGCCGGCCCAGCTGCGTGTGACGCGCGCGTCGCCGAGGGGACGCGCGATGCGCGCCGCCTCGCGATGCAGCCATGCCACCGCCTCGGCGGTTACGGTGGTGTCGAAGCCCGCCGATTCCTGGGTCGCCCCGACGAGCGTCTCGCTGCCGCGCGGAACGAGGTAGACGTTCTCGCCCATCACCGGTTTGGCGAGTCCCGTGAAGTCGAGGGCGATCATCTGCCCCTTGAGCGGGCGGACGGGAAGCGAGCGCGGCAAGCCGTGCAGCTCCGACGCCCACGCGCCGGCGGCCAGCACGACGCGCCGCGCAGAGATCCGCGCGCCGTCGCCGACGACGTCGAGCCCCGCGCTCGAGCGCTCGATCGCGCGCACGTCGAGCGTGCGCGGTTCGACCGACGGCAGCTCGGCGATCGCCGCACGGAGCGCGGCGAGGAGGCGCACGTTATCGACGGCGCCGTCGGCGGCGCGATGCGTCTCGCCGTCGCCGGACCGCTCGATCATCCCTTCGATGAGGCGCAGCTCGGGGTCGAAGCGCGCCAGTCCGGCGACGAAGGCGGGATAGCCGTCGAGGCTGCGGACGAAGAACGGGTGATATTCGAGGGCGAGCTGCCCGAGCGACGGGACGAGCAGGCCCGCCGAGGCGGGCGATGCGGCGCCGCTGTGCGCGGTGCCGGCGATCACCGTGCGAATCCCCGCCTGGCCGAGCGCGTGAGCGGTTGACAGACCGATCAGTCCGTCGCCGATTACGACGACGTCCGCCGAAGTTGCCGTTGAAACCATGGCTTCGCTGGGTGCGTAGGATTCGGTGGGCAGTACGGAATTACGACCTGGGAGAGACCCGCATGCTTCGCACAATCTTTTCGATCGGGCTGTTCGCGGTGCTCGGTCTCGTCGCGTTGAAGTTCATCTTCGGCATCTTCGGCTTCGCGGTCGCGCTGTTCCTGTGGCTGTTCTTCGCGGCGTTGAAGATCGCGATCGTCGGCCTGGTGATTTATTTCGTCATCCGGATCGTGAGTCCGGATACGGCGGCGCGGCTTCGGGGGAAGTTCTCGGGGTCGTCGTTCTAGCGCCAGCAGTCGTGAGTCATGAGAAAGGCCCCGGGATTTGTCCCGGGGCCTTTTGCGTCCGCCCCTGAGGCCTCAGGGCAGGCAGCTCAGTCC
>CBHWBX010000491.1:0-3265 GCA_966111935.1 uncultured Gemmatimonadaceae bacterium | reverse complement strand
CGAGCGAGACGTCGCGCAGATGCGCCGGCACGAGTGACTCGACCTTCACCGCGCCGAGATCACCGCGGAATCCGATGCGGCGTCCGAGGATCAGCGCCTTTCGCGCGACGTCGAGTCCCGAGAGATCGGTGCGCGGATCGGGCTCGGTGTAGCCGGCGTCCATCGCATCGCGCAGCGCCGCCGAGAACGAACGGCCCTGCTGAAGCTCCGCGAAGAGAAAGCCGAGCGTCCCCGACGGACACCCTTCGATGCTCAGCACCGTGTCGCCGGCGTCGATCAGCTTGTGCAGCGTGTCGATCACCGGAAGCCCGGCGCCGACGGTCGCTTCGTAGAGAATCGTCCGACGGTTCGCCTTCGCGACGGCATTCAGCTCGTCGACGTCGGCCTGCCTTCCCGAGAGCGGGAGCTTGTTCGCGAGCACCGCGTCGAAGCCGCGCGAGAGCGCCGTCTGTAAGAGCTCGCGCGTGTCCGCGGCCGTTGCGTCGACGACGATCGGCGTCTCGAGCGCGCCCTGACTCACGGCATCGATCGACTCGCTGGGTGTCGCCGCGCGTCCACCATTCGCGGTGGCGACTGCGTTGCCCTTCGCCTTGTTCGCGCACAGATCGAGCACCTCGCGCCGGCCGAGGCCGCGCGGCTCGAAGACGAAGCCCGACCGATCGATCACGCCGCAGATCGAGAGGCGCGAGCTCGCGCGGCGGCTTCCGGCGATCTGGCTCATCAGCTCGCGGCCGATCGCGCCGGCGCCGAGCAGGACGATCTGCGCGGTCACGCCGGCACCTTCTCGCGCGCGCCGGCGCCGTGCGCGGCCGCCACCGCGTCGAGCGCGCGCGTGAGATCGCGCACGAGATCGTTGGTTCCCTCGATGCCGACCGACAGGCGCACGAGCGCGTCGCTGATCCCCGCATGGGCGCGCGCCTCGGCGTCCATCGATGCGTGCGTCATCGTCGCCGGGTGCGCGATCAGGCTCTCGACGCCGCCGAGCGACTCGGCAAGCGTGAAGTACTCGAGGTTCGACGCGAGCGTCTCGACGCCCGCGCGACCGCCGCGGACCTCGAAGCTGACCATCGCGCCGAAGCCGTTCTGCTGCGACGCCGCGACCGCGTGGCCCGGGTGCGACTCGATGCCCGGGTAGTAGACCTGGATCGCCGTTTCGTGCTCGAGCAGCGTGTTCACGATCGCACGCGCGTTCGTGAGGTGCTGCTCCATGCGCACATGGAGCGTCCGGATGCCGCGCAGCGTGAGATAGCTGTCGAACGGCGCGCCGGTGATACCGAGCGCGTTCGCCCACCACGCCAGCTCATCGCCGAGTGCCGCATCCGCGGCGACGACCGAGCCGCCGACGACGTCGCTGTGGCCGTTCAGATACTTCGTCGTCGAGTGCACGACGATGTCGGCGCCGAGCGCGATCGGCTGCTGCAGCGCGGGCGAGAGAAAGGTGTTGTCGACGACGACCGTCGAGCCGACCGCATGCGCGGCGGCGGCGAGCGTGCGAACGTCGGTGATGCGGAGCAGCGGATTGCTCGGCGTCTCGATCCAGAGCACGCGCGGGCGATGCTGCGCGACCACTTCGACGGCGTTCGGCGCGGTGAGATTCGCGAAGACGAGCGTGAAGTGCTGCTTCTTCGCGAGCGCGCGCAGCAGGCGCTGGGTGCCGCCGTAGCAATCATGCGCGGCGACGATCGTATCGCCCGGCTCGAGCAGGTGCAGCACGAGTGCGACGGCCGACATGCCGGTGCTCGTCACGACGCTGCGGACGCCGCCTTCCAGCTCGGCGATCGCTTCGGCGAGATGCGTCCGCGTCGGGTTGCCGCTGCGCGTGTAGTCGTAGGTGCGCGGCTTGGCGAAGCCCTCGAACGAGAAGGTCGACGAGAGGTGGAGCGGCGGAACGACCGCGCCATGTTCACGGTCGGTGGCGATGCCGGCCCGGACGGCGGCCGTCGCGCTGGTACAGCGGTCGGTGATGCTCATGAGACGAGAGTGGTCGAGATCGCGACCTCGAGGATGCTCGAGATGGCGTCGGGTTCAGTGAGGAAGGCGTCGTGCCCACAGCGCGACGCGACGTGAAGAAGACGGGTCGGCGCCGCGATCTCGGCGGCGAGACGCTCGAGCTGCTCGCCGGGGACGATCGCATCGCCTTCGGCGGCGACGATCACGCTCGGGACGCGAATGTTGCGCGGATCGACGCGGTGCAGATCGCCGGAGAGCGAGAGCGCGAGAAAACGCTCGGCGGCCCACGTCGCGGCGAAGCGGCGGCCGTGATGCGCGAGGTAGCGCTCGACGTCGAACACGGCGTCGCTCTCGTCGCGCTCGACGGGCGCGACCTCGAACCGCTCGCCGAACTCGCGCGCGCTGCGATACGTCGTCATCGCCAGTCCGCGCGCGATCGAGAGCGCTTCGCCGACGCGGCCGCTCTCGAGGCCGAGCTTGACGATGTTGCGCTGCAGCGCGCGCAGCGCGGTGCTCATCGGATGCGCTTCGTGTGGCGCGCTGATCGCGACGAGACGCTCGAGGCGATCGGGATATCGCTCGGCGAACGCGAGCGCGACCATGCCGCCGTACGACGCGCCGACGAACGCCTGCACGCGCGCGACGCCGAGCGAGTCGAGGATGCGCGCGATCGCGTCGGCCTGGTCGTGGGTGGTGATCGTCGAATCCGGGCGGCCGTCGGCGCGGCGTCCACCGTCGAGGAACTCGACGCCGAGCACGCGGTAGCGCGTCGTATCGATTCCCTTCCCCGCGCCGACGACGTCACTCCACCAGCCGGGGGTCGGATCGTCGGGCGACGCCGTGACGTGCGCCGACGCCGAGATGCCACCGAGTACGATGACGAGCGGCGCATGCGCCGGTCCGACGAGCTCGAAGCGCGGCAGGCGCGCCGAGGGCTGCGATCGCCCGCGCGACGCGGGGCGCGTGCGCGGAGTACTGCGAGTGAGCGTTGGCAACGGATTCCTCTTCTGCTGGAAACGTTGCCGCCTTGAAACGACAAAAGCCCGGATGGCAGGGCCACCGGGCAGGTCGCGTTTTAGCTCTTTGTTTTACGTGGCGGCAATAGGCGGCAAATGACCACGGGTCTTCGATTGTTCTCTGAACATGGAGATCAGCGGCGGGGTTGTCAAGCCCACCCCATCCCCCCGTGTTCATTTGGGCTCCTTGTCGGTGAAACTGCAAAGCCGCGAAACAAGGGCAACAGCAACTCGCGAAGTGGGTTGGGTGCCGTTTCGCGGGCTTCGGCTTTTCGTTCGCGGGTTTGCTGTTACTCCGA
>CBHWBX010000490.1:0-3267 GCA_966111935.1 uncultured Gemmatimonadaceae bacterium | reverse complement strand
ACCCGGCCATCGCCGCGTGGCGGCGATCGACATCGGCTCGAACTCGGTTCGGCAGATCGTCGCCGACGTGTCGAGCGAGGGCGCGATCCAGGTCGTCGACGAGATGAAGGCCGCGCCTCGACTGGCCAAGGGGCTCGCCGCGACCGGCGAGCTGTCCACGGAATCGATGACCGCGGCGATCGAAGCGATCGATCGCATGGCGACCCTGGCACGCACGCTCGGCGCCGAACGGATCGACGCCGTCGCGACGAGCGCGGTGCGCGATGCGTCGAATGCCGCGGAGTTTCTGAGCGAGATCCATCGCACGACCGGACTGCGCGTGCGCGTGCTCGGGGGCGAGGAGGAGGCGCGCCTGAGCTTCCGGAGTGCCGTCGCGCACTTCGACATGGGCGTCGGCCGGTCGGTGGTCGTGGACATCGGCGGCGGCTCGCTCGAGCTCGTGCTCGCCGCGGAAGGCGTGATCGAGCGACTGAGCTCGTTCCCGTTCGGCGCGATCCGTCTCACCGAGGAGTTTCTCTCGTCGGGGATCACGCCGCGGTCGGTCGAGCGGCTGCGCGAGGCGGTGGCCGAAGGATTGAAGCCGGAGCTGCCGCGACGCGACTGGCGCGGCTCACAGCTGATCGGATCGGGCGGGACGTTCACGAACCTCGCCGGGATCTATCTCGCGCGTCAGGGCATCCTCACGGCGCGCTCGGTCCACGCCGCGCGGATCCCGCGCGCGGATCTCGAGCACATTCTCGACACGCTCAGCGGCATGGACGCCGACGAGCGCCGTCAGGTCCCGGGACTCAATCCGGAGCGCGCCGACATCATCGTCGCCGGGATCGCCGTCGCCGCTGAGGTGTTGCGCCGTCTCGAGGCGCGCGACATCACGGTGTCGCGCTACGGGATTCGTGAAGGACTGCTGCTCGAAGCGGCGCGCGTCGCGCCGACGATCGCCGACCCTGGTGAAGCGCGCGCGCGATCGGTCGCCGACTTCGCCCAGCGCACACACGTCGAACAGCCGCACTCGTCGCACGTGCAGAAGCTCGCGCTGTCGCTGTTCGACGCGATCGGCGAGCGACTCGGCTGCGAGCGCAGCGATCGGCAGACGCTCGCCGACGCCGCGCTGCTCCACGACTCGGGCTATCACATCAGCTACGAGCGCCACCACAAGCACTCGTATCACCTGATCGTGCACGCCGACCTGCTCGGCATGGCGCCGTCGGAGCAGGTGGTGATCGCGAACATCGCACGCTATCACCGCGGCAGTGAGCCGAAGAAGAAGCACCGCAACTACGGCATGCTCGACAGGACACTGCGCCGACGGATCAAGGCTCTCTCGGCGATCCTTCGCGTCGCCGACGGCTTCGACCGCGGTCACGTCGGCGCGGTCACCGATCTCAAAGTGCGCTGGCTTCAGCGCGCCCTGCGCATCACGCCGGTGCCGGCACAGGCGAAGAACCCGATGCGGTTGGAGATCTGGGGCGCGAGCCGGAAGTCCGGCCTTCTCGCGAAGATCGCCGGCGTACCCGTGGAGATCGTCGGGCCGGATGGACGCGTGCTGTCGTCGGAGACGATCGGGTCGGACGAGGCGCTCGAGTAGTCGGGAGAAACGATAACAGCTTCACCGCAGAGGCGCGGAGACGCAGAGGTTCGCAGAGGACTGCAAAGGGCGAAAGAACAACAGAATGAATGAAAAAAGAACGGCGATTCCGAGAGTGGAGTCGCCGTTCCCACTTTCAAGGCAGTTGTCGCTCTTCAGCAGTTCCTCCGCGTCTCTGCGGTGAGGCCGTTGCAGTCGATCTCAATCCCCAGCGGCCCGCGCGGAACGCGAATCGTCGGCGGGGTCGAAGCTCTTTCGCGCCCCGCCCCAGGAGTTGCGAAGGAGACGGTCGTGCGACGCGTGGAGGATGCCTTCGGGCTCTCGCTGGGTCCAGACGCCGTCGGGGCCGAGCTCCCAGGCTTGGCGGTTGTCCTCGAGGTACGTCGCGAACAGT
Organism: uncultured Gemmatimonadaceae bacterium; assembly: GCA_966111935.1. Taxonomy (GTDB): domain Bacteria; phylum Gemmatimonadota; class Gemmatimonadetes; order Gemmatimonadales; family Gemmatimonadaceae; genus JAQBQB01. The sequence goes on along the minus strand of CBHWBX010000490.1, from coordinate 1,288 downwards.
GCGCGGAGGCGTTCGTGCAGCGCCGGGCTCTCCACCGGCGCCACGGCTTCGACGCGGCGGTCGAAGTTGCGGGGCATCCAGTCGCTCGAGCCGAGGTAGAACTCCTCGCTGCCGCCGTTGCCGAAGTGCCAGAGACGCGAGTGCTCGAGAAAGCGGCCGATGATGCTGATGACGCGAATGCGATCGCTGACGCCCTCGAGCCCGGGGCGCAGGCAGCAGATGCCGCGGACGATGAGATCGATCTCGACGCCCGCCTGCGACGCGCGATAGAGCTCGTCGATGATCTCGGCGTCGACGAGCGCGTTCATCTTGCCGACGATGCGCGCCGGACGGCCGGCGATGGCGTGCTGCGCCTCGCGGCGAATCAGCTCGATGAATCGGCCGCGCATGTTCACCGGCGCGACGAGCAGCTTGCGATAGAGACGCTGCCGCGAGTAGCCGGTGAGTGAGTTGAAGAGATCGCTGACGTCGGCGCCGATCGACGGGCTGCAGGTCAGGAGTCCAACGTCGGTATACAGACGCGCCGTCTTCGAGTTGTAGTTGCCGCTGCCGAGATGGACGTAACGGCGAATGCCGTCGGCTTCACGGCGGACGACGAGCGCCGTCTTCGCGTGCGTCTTGAGGCTCGCCGACCCGAACGCGACGTGCACGCCGGCGTCCTCGAGCTGGCGCGCCCAGACGATGTTGTTCGCTTCGTCGAAGCGCGCCTTGAGCTCGACGATCACCGCGACCTGCTTGCCGCGCTGCGCGGCCTCGACGAGCGCGGCGACGAGCGCCGTGTCACCCGAGGTGCGATAGAGCGTGAGCTTGATCGCGAGGACCTGCGGGTCGGACGCCGCCTCGGTGAGAAACCGCTCGACCGAGCCGGTGAAGGAATCGAAGGGATGATGCAGCAGGACGTCGCCTTCGCGCACGATGTCGAAGATGCTCACCGAATCGTCGCGCAGCTCGGCGGGGATCGTCGGCGTGAACGGCGCGTCCTTGAGCGCGGGGATCTCGAGCGTCGCAAGCCCCATCAGATCGCTCAGATCGAGCAGGTGGCCGGCGCTCTGCACGTCGCGCTCGGTGAGACCTCCGGGCTCGGGCACGTTGTCGTCGCGCAGCTCGTCGAGGAGGAGCGCGCGAATATGCTCCGGCATGTCATCCTGCACCTCGATGCGAATGACTTCCCCGAATCGGCGACGGAAGACCTGCTCCTCGATCAAGTTGAGCAGGTCTTCGGGTTCCTCCACCGGAATGTCGAGATCGGAATAGCGCGTGATCCGGAACGCGTACCAGGCGACGATCT
>CBHWBX010000489.1:0-3272 GCA_966111935.1 uncultured Gemmatimonadaceae bacterium | reverse complement strand
GATCGTCATCGGGTTGTGGGGGGCGATCGAGGTCGGTCTGCTGGAGGGGGTGCCGAAGGAGGTGCGGCGGCTGTGAACGTCGACTGCGAAGTTCGACTGTGTACGGCGACTGTGTACGGCGACTGTGTACGGCGACCGTGAACTGCGACTGTGAACATCGACTATCGACGGCGACTGTGAACGACGGCCAGAGTTCGGTTAGGGTGTTCCGTTTTCGTGTTGTCTTTGGACATGGTCGCGGAGGGATTCGATCATCCGATGCGCACAAAGCACCGTACCCTTCAGGCTGATCAGATCGCGCTCCGAGACGATTCGGTAGGCTTTGACGGTGGTCAGCTGCGAGCCGAGCTCACTGGCCGACCGGGCGGCCATGTCGAGAAATCGGACATACTCGAGAGGATATTTCGATCCGCGCCCCTCGGCGATGTTGTCGCTGATCGATTCCGCTGATCGAATCATCTGGTCGCGCAACTCGGCGTGTCCACGCGGGAATCGCGCGACGAGCTCGCGGACTCGCACGGCGATGTGGATCGCAGCTTGCCAGGCGCGAACTGACTCGGGTGATGACATGCGCCGACTCTAGCGCCGCCCGGCCCAAGGTCCGTCATCATTCCATTTCTAACCGTGACCGTTCGCAGTCGCCGTATACAGTCGCCGTATACAGTCGCCGTTCACAGTCGCCGTTCCCTACCCATCGACCGCAAGATCAGCCCCTCTCGTCTCCCGCGCGAGCCCAAGACAGACCAGCCCCGGCCCGGTCATCGCCGCGGCGTAGAGCGAGACCGGAAGCGTCGACCCATACGCATTGAGCAACGCCACGCCGATCAGCGGAGCGACGGCGCCGCTGAAGACGGTCGCGAACTGGTAGCCGAGCGAGAAGCCGGTGTAGCGCGCGCCGGTGGGGAACAGCTCGACGAAGAACGCCGACATCCCGCCGACGATGATCCCGTGCCACACGCCGGCGATCGCCGCCGCGAGGAAGATTGCCGGTGTGCTCCGTCCGCCGGTGACGACGAACAGCCCGAACGACCAGGCGGCGGCGCCGAGGAAGCCGATCGCCGTCACACCGCGCCGGCCGATGCGATCGGAGAGGGCGCCCGCCGCAAAGATCGTCGCGACCTCGACGATCGACGACAGCGCGCTCGCCTCGAGCGCGAGCGTGCGCGGACGGTGTAGCACGCGCGTCACGTAGACGACGAAGAAGGTCGTGAAGACGTAGAAGACCGCGTTCTCGCCCGCCTTCACGAGCAGCACGGTCATCACTGAACGCCAGTGCGACGCGAGGATCTGCGAGATCGATGCGCTCGGCTGCGCCTTGCGCCGCTCGATGTAGGCGCGATAGAGCGGCGATTCCTCGACGCGCGTGCGGATCCATACGCCGACGCCGATCAGCGCGCCCGACGCGAGAAAGGCGATGCGCCATCCCCATGCGGCGAACGCGTCGCCGCCAAGGGCGATGCCGAGCAGCGCGAGCGCGCCAGACGCGAGAAGGTTTCCCGCCGGTCCGCCGATCATCGGCCATGCGGCGTAGAAGCCGCGTCGCTCGGCGGGCAGGCTCTCGGCGACGAGGAGCAGCGCACCCCCGACTTCGCCGCCGACGGCGATGCCCTGAACGAGCCGCAGCAGCACGAGGAGCAGGGGCGCGACGAGTCCGATCGCGTCGTACGTCGGCACGAGGCCGATCCCCATCGTCGCGACGCCCATCAGCGCGAGACTCCACACCAGCGCGCGCTTGCGTCCGTAGCGATCGCCGAGCACGCCGAAGATCACGCCGCCGAGCGGCCGCGTGAGAAAGCCGACGGCGTAGGTCATCAGCGCGAGCAGCACGCCGTTGCGCGGATCGACCTGCGGGAAAAACGCGCGATCGAAGACGAGTGCCGCTGCCGACGCGAAGATGAAGAAGTCGTACCACTCGATGATCGTGCCGATCGAGCTGCTGAACAGGAGTGCGTCGGTGCTCGTCTCGGATCTCACTCCGGCTCCGCGATGACGGAAGACTGCGGCTGCGGTGGAGGCTCGTATTGCTGCAGGATCGGCCGGATGTCTTCGGCGGGGCGGGCGAACAGCTGCAACTGATCGGGCTCGGCGAACAGCGACGAATAGTCTTCCGGCGTGAACGCGCGCGCGAGCCGCGAGGCGAAATTGTCGCGCAGCACGCGCGCATAATGCTCGACGTCGTAGTCGCGCGGGTCAAGACGGGATGGGTCCGTCTCTTCGTCGGCGTTGGGCACGACGCCTCCGATCCCGCCGCGCGCGCGATAGACGCGGACGCGATCGCCGATGCGCCAGCGACTGCGCCCCGTCGCGAGCATCGCTTCGTAGGGGAGCTCGCGCCGCTCCTCGCGCACGGCGAGATATTCGTCCGGCGACTTCGTGAGTCGCACTCGCGACGAGACGTCGTGCGTCGTGATCTGCCGGTGGCGAAGGAGATCGAGCGTCTCGAGGTAGATCTCGCGCACGCCTGCGACGTCGCCGACGAGCAGACGGCGCAGCGCGCGCCGCAGAAAATGCTCGCCGAACGGCTCGGCGCGGCTCGAGCGAAAGGCGACGCCGCGAAGGGTCAGCGTGCCGTCGTAGCCGAGCAGCGCGTAGTTCTTCGGCTCGTGCGAGAGCATGGCGGCGAAGCGGCCGTCGAACTCCAGATGCACGAGGTCGGGGAGCAGGGCGGCGACTTCAGAGACGACGCGTCGCTCGTCGGTCTCCGTCCACTCCGCGGGAACGGAGAAGTAGACGCCGTCCGTGTCGGCCTCGAGGAGCGTCACGCCGCGCGCGGCGAGCTCGCGGCACATCAGCGTGAGCGTCTCGCGTCCGCGGCGCGTCACTTCGTTCGCGGCGTGCACGTCGGCGAAGCGCGTGAGCTCTCCGCCCGCGGCGAGATAGCCGTACGCCGAGTTGACGACCATCTTCATCGCCGAGGAGATCGCTTCGTTGGTGTGACGCTCGGCGGATCCCGGCGGTGCGGCGCGCGCGGCGGCCTTGGCACCGAGTCGCTGCTCGACGAGCGCGTCGACCAGCGTGAGCAGCGCGCCGAGGTGATCGCGATCCGGCCCGATGCGAAAGGCTCGCATGAGGGAGGGGTAGAGGCTGGCGACGTCGGCCTTGACGACGCGGTGCGCGACGCCGGTCGCAAAGAGGTGCAGCGCGGCGCCGCTGTGCGCGGTGCCATCGCTCGGCTCGTGTGCAGGGAGCGCCTTGCCGCTGCGCAGATACGCGCGCACGAGCAGCGGGTCGATCACTCCGGTCGCGGCGCCGGCGTCGGCGAGCCGCTCGTA
>CBHWBX010000488.1:0-3299 GCA_966111935.1 uncultured Gemmatimonadaceae bacterium | reverse complement strand
CGGTGTCGCTGGAGCTCTCGGGGGGGGCGCGCGGCCGCCGCCGTGCCCCCGCCACCACGCTCGAGCTCGAGCAGGCGCGCGCCGCGGCGCAATCGGGTGTCGAGCATGCGCGAGCGCGGCTCGCACGCGCGCTGGTCGAGGGCGGCTTCGGAACGACGTGGGGAGACGCGCGCGCGGTGCTCGATCCATGGCACCGCGTCGGCGTCCGTCTGCCGGACTCGATCGCGATCGGCGACAACGCGTGGTATCGCGTGCATTTCGCCGATCTCGGCGCGCGACTGAACGTCAACACCGCGTCTGACGCAACGATCGCGAAGTTCTTCGCCGGGCTCGGCGTCGATGCGGTCGTTGCTGCACGTCTGGCTGATGCAATTCTCGATTGGCGCGACGCGGACGACTTCCGCCGGTCGGGCGGCGCCGAGGCGGCCGATTACATGCGCGCGGGCTATCGTGAGCTGCCGCGCAATGGAGCGTTCGCGTCGATCGACGAGCTGCAAATGGTGCACGGCATGACGCCGGTCCTGTTCGGGAAGATCGCGTCGAGGATCACCGTCTACGGCAGTGGCCAGGTGAACGTGAACGTTGCCGATCGCACGGTGCTCCAGGCGCTGCCCGGCATCACGCCACTCGCCGCGGAGCTGATCGAGCGGGCGCAGCGTGAGAACCGCCACATCGGGACGATCCAGCAGCTCACCGATCTGATGCCGACCGCGGCGCGTGGTCCGCTCGAGCAATCGCTTGCGGCGCTCCTCCCCCTCGTGACGTTCGATACACACGAGCTGCTCGTCACTTCCGAAGGGTGGGTCGTCGGAAGCCCGGTGCGGGCGCACGAGGACGCGGTGATCGAGCGCGGCGGACGCGCGGCGTTCGTCATCTGGCGGAGGGGGCACTGATGCGACGCGGCGTCGTTGGTGTGGCGATCGGTGCGGACGGCGTCTACGCCGCATGGCGAGATCGTCGCGGTGAGGAACGGCGATGGTCCACGCGCCTCACCGGCCCGTCATTCGCGGACGCATTGCCGGCGGCGTTCGACGAGCTGGCGTGCGCGATTGCCGGCAAGTCGAAGACGATCGCCATCGCCGTCCTTCCGCCGGTGGCGCGTCTTCGGCGGATCGATCTGCCGGCGATGAGCGCGGACGACGCACGGCTCGTGATCGCGCGATCGGCGTCGAGGCATTTTCTGTTCGTCGAAGAGCCGGTGGTGTGCGGCGTCGAGCGAGCCGGTGCAGGCACAGTGATCGCCGGGGCGGTCTCCGCGACGTTTCTGGATGCGCTGGCGTCGGGCGCGCAGGGCGCGGGGCTCGTGATCGAACGCGTCGTTCCCGCGCATGCGTCGTGGCGCAACGCGGCGGTGGCGCGCAACGCGAGCCTCGCGAGCGCCGGCGGATCGGTGTTCGTGCACGGCGCGTCGGAGGCAACTGCCTTCACGGTGGAGAAGGGCAGGGTGACTCATGTTCGTCGCCTCGTGAATGGAGCCCAGGCCGGCGATGCGTACGTCCTGACGCGCGACGCCGAGGATGCCGCATTCATCGCGGCGGCGAACGCGAGCGGAGTGTCGTCGCTCGAGCTGATGTCCGAGAGCACGCGCCGATCGATTCATCGGCGTGCGCGCCGAGTCGCGACCGCGCTCGCCGCGGCATCGGTCGCATGCCTCGTTGCCGCGGCGGGAGTCTATCGGCTTGGCCTCTCGCGGGAAGCGGATGCCATCGCGGCGGAGCGGGGGCGGATCGCGCGGTCGGTGAATGCGGCGGTGGGCGCACGCGACACGCTGGCGGCGTTGACGCGATCGCTCGATGCGATCTCGACGCTCGAGACGACGTCGCCGCGGTGGTCGGCGGTCGTCGCACGCATCGCCGGCGCGCTCCCGCAGGATGCGACGCTCGCGGTGCTGCGAGGCGACGCGGACAGCGTCAGCCTCGACGGCCAAGCTCAGAATGGCGCTGCGGTCTTCACGGCGCTTCGGGGTGCGCCCGGAGTCCTTGCGGTTCGACCGACGGCGCCGATTCGACAGGAGGCCGTGCCTGGCCAGCAGCCGCTCGAGCATTGGACGGTCACGACGCAGATCCATCACGCGACGGCGATCAGCGGAGGGAAGCGTCGATGAGCGGCTTCCTGGGATCGCGCGACCGTCGCGCGCTCATGCTCGGCGCCCTCGTGGCCGTGCCGGCATTGCTATACCTCGCCGCCATCAAGCCGTACATCGCGTCGATGCGTAGAGTTAAGGAACGCATCGAGACGCAGCGCGAGCTTCTGCGGCGTGAGAAGGCGCTCGTCGCTGCCGCGCCGCGCCTGCCCGGCCTCATCAACGCCGCCCGCGAAGCGTTGGCGGCCGAAGCGCCGCGTCTCTATCTGGATCGTGATCCGGTTGCCGCGACGGCGGCATTGTCGCGCGACGTGAACGACGCGCTGCGCAATGCCGGCGTGGCGGTGCAGCGCGTCGAAGCCCACGACGCGGCGCAGCGCTCCGACGGACTGCGCGAGCTTACGCTCGACGTGCGTGCCGAGGGCGACCTCGAAGGCATTCTCTCGGCGATTGCGTCGCTCGAGGCCGGCGACAAGCTCATCCGCGTCAGCCGCATCGGCCTGGATCGCGGTCCGATCGCGCCGCAGAGTGGCACCGAGGCTCTCGCCTGGACGGCCGTGATCCACGGGTATTCACGATGATGCGGCACCTCGTGCGGGACCGCTTGGTCCAGGCAGCGGCGACGGTCCTCGCGATGTCGATCGCGGTGCTCGTCCTCGTCGCGGCGCAGGCGTTCCGCAGTGTGCGGATCGACGCCGGCACGGGGCAGGATGTGTCGACGCGAATCGCGAAGATCATGCGTGCCGATACTACCAGTGACGACCTGGTCGACGAGGCACTCGACCACGATCCGTTCGCGCCGACGCGCACGCGCCCAGCGACGCGGTACGGCACGCCGGCGGTCATCGCGCTGAATGCGCCGCCTCCGCCGCCTCCGGCGACGCTCCGACTCCTCGGCACCGTCGTGGAGATAGATGGTGCCAGCTTCGCGTTGTGCCAGCTCGGCGCGGACCAGCCGCACGTGGTTCGCGTCGGTCAGAAGATTGGCGGATTTCTGCTGCGATCGATCTCACAAGGCGTCGCGACGTTCACATCCGCCGAAGGCGAGCGGGTGGAGCTGCGCGTGCCGAAGACCGGGAGTTGAACGTGTACGTCCGATTCAGATCTTCCACGCTCGCGCTCGTCCTGCTGTGTTTCCTCGCGCGGCCGGCGCGAACGCAGGACACCGCTGCCGTGAGAACGACCACGAGCGGCATCCTCGTCGACTTCCAGGACA
>CBHWBX010000487.1:0-3304 GCA_966111935.1 uncultured Gemmatimonadaceae bacterium | reverse complement strand
AAATCTTCGGCGGCGTGCTCGATGGCGTCGATCGTCGCTCCCGATCTCGCACCATGCGCGAGCACGGCAAGCTGCGCGTCGAAACTGCCGAGGCACTGGGCCGCCGGGATCCGCATCGGCCACCCGGCGTGACCCGGACGCTCGGGCAGATCATTCCGCGACAGCTCCCCGATCGCGCGCAGCAGCGTGATCGCGAAGCCGCCGTCGTCGCACGGCTCGTACTCGGCGAGCCCATCGGACAGCACCGTGAGGCCGCGCCGTTCGTCGAAGCTCGAGACGTAGCGATGCAGCGGCGCCGTCCGCGGCGGCTGCTCGAGTCGCGCGTCGCTCTCGGGGACAGTGATCGGCTCGCGGCGCACGGGGCCGAAGGCCGCATCCGCCCAAACGTGTGCGCCTGCGACGTCGCCATGAATGCGCAGCCGCAGTCGATGATTCTCCCGCCGATTCTCGCCGACGACGCCGATGCGGAGAAATCGCTCGCCGGCCCGGAGCGACAAGGTGATCGTCAGCTCGGCGTCGACGCGGCGCGTCTCGCCGTCGACGATGCGGTAGTCCAGCGCAAGCGAACCGATCAACGGTCCGCGCTCGACACGGCGCACGCGCCGCAGGTCTACTCGACAGGCGCGCGGCCGCGGCGCCGGCGTGTAGCTGTCGCCGACGTCCGCTTCGTCGACGATTGATAGCAGCGACGGGATCGCGCGCGCGCTCGCGATGTCCTCGAACCGCACCGCGCCATCCTCCTCGATCGTCACACCGATCGATCCGTTGGCGAGCGATCGCGCGCCGACGGTGACGCGCTCCGGCCTCTTCCCACCACCGCGCGTCGTCCCCTGCTCGACCGCGAACGCCCGCAACCCGAATGCCTCGACCGGCGGCATCCACGCCGCGCCACGCGTCACGGCGACGAGATCATTGTCCGGATAGTGGCGCGGGGATTCGGTGCGGGCGTTGGTGATCGCCCGCGACAGCACCTGGAGCGGCCCGAGTCCCGGAATCGTCGGCGTCGCCGCCGGGGCGATCGTCACCGGCTCCGGATCGGGCGCCGATCCAGGGCCGACGGGAACGTCGGCGATGAACTCTTCGATCTCGATGATCGCTACGCCGCCACGCGATCGCGAGACCGAGTTACGCACGATGACGATCGGCATCCAACGGTCGCGCGCCTCACGCGCCGCCACCGGGTCGTGGCCGATCAGCTCGAGCAGAGCGTCATCGCGAATACCGTCGGCCTGGGTGTGTGCCGATCGGACGCGCAGCTCCATCGCCGCGGCGACGGCGTCGATCGAGCAGCCGCACAGCGTGTCGTGCGGATGCGCCTCGAGCAGGGTATGCCATGCGGCCTGCACGAGCGGGAGCCGTGATGATCCGCGGACGGCAGCGAGCGCCGCCCACGACTCCGCTTCGCGCAGGAGCGCGCGCTCGGCCGCGGCATTCATCCGCTTCTCGTGCGCGCGCGTCGCGAACGTCCCCTGGAGTGTCCACGTGTAGCCATACGAGTCGCGCAGCTCGCCGCGAATCGGCGGCAGCTCCCGTGCGTCGACGCGTTCGACGAGACGCTCGGCGAAGGCGCTGAGCGAGCTGCGATGCACGCCATCGGCCGCACCGGCCCGCTCGATCTCCGCGAGTGCGGTGCGGAGGTCACGCTGCCGCGCGTGGTGGTCGGCGCCGTTGGTCACGAGCAGCACGCCGGTCGTCGTGCGCGGCGCGAGCTCGCCGCGCATGCGCGCCCATCGCGCATCCGCACCCGGCGGATCGAGCGGAAGGTGCGATCCGAACTCGTAGCCGTCGCGCGGCAGATGATAGACGATCGCGTGGTCGCCCGATGGCGCGCGCCACCGGAACGTGTCGCCATGCGGCCAGCGCGCACTGCCGAAGCCACGCCACAGGATGATCAGCGGCAGCCCGAAGCCGGCCGCGATCGACGGCAGCGCCGCGGGATGGCCGAAGGAGTCGGGACAATAGAGAACGGGCGGCGCCGTCGCACCGAAACGCGCGAGGACACGCCGTCCGGTGAGCAGATTGCGCACGATCGCTTCACCGCTCGGGATGAGCTCGTCGGCGAGCACGAACCACGGGCCCGCCTCGAGCCGCCGCGCGGCGAGGAGCCGAGTCAGCTCGGCGGCGCGATCGGGACGGACGGCAAGGTAATCCTCGACGACGATCGCCTGTCCGTCGAGGAGAAAACTCTCGGCGCCGGCGGGCGGATCATCGAGCAGCTCATCGACGAGCGCGACGAGCCGCTGACGGAACCGTTCGACCGGATGGTACCACTCGCGATCCCAGTGCGTGTGGGTGACGACGTGAACGTCGAGCGTCAAGCGGAGCGGGAGTTCGATGGAGAGTGAGCCACGCGCTGGAAGATGTATGAAAACACGAAGGGCGGGAAGCGCGATGGCTCCCCGCCCTTCGTGTTGGCGCCACGCGCGTCAGACAGGTCGACGACCGGTCACGAGACGAATGACGATCACAATCAGCGCAATCACAAGCAACAGGTGGATCAACCCGCCCGCCACGTGGAACGCCAGGAATCCCAGCGCCCAAAGGATGATCAACACCACCGCAAGCGTAATCAACATGACCTTTCTCCCTTTCGAGTTCGATGACCGCCCCGCCCCGTCCGCCTCAAGGCAACGAGCGTGCCGAATCGATCAGGGAATCGGCGGCTCGTCGTCGCCGCTGTTGATGCGATCGGCGAAGTTGCGCGGCGTCGCGATCTGACGATCGGACGCGGTCTCACCCGTGCCCGGCCGGATGATCGAGAGCGGAGCGACCTTCGCCTTGTGTGCGATGCGCGCCATCAGAATGCGCCCGGCGCGGACGTCGTGCCCCACGTCGATCAACAGATGCGCGAGGTCGCCCGTGCCCCAGAGCACGCCCGCCAGCACGATCAACCGGCTCGCCTCGCCGAGCAGCGTCGGAATCGCCGCCGAGCCCTGCGTGTACATGCCGGTCGCGACTTCAGCGACGAGCAGAAGCACGAGGATCACGGCCATGAACCGGAAGAGCTTCGAGAGGTAGCGCAGCCCCGTGTACGGCTCGATGTCGCTCGCGCGAACTTCCCTCAGAAGCTCCTTCTCCTTGTCCGGCACCTTGTCGCGTGCGTCGGCATTGCTGTCGCCGTCATTCGTTGCCACGCCGCCATCAGACACTCTTCGATACTCCGCCACGTCAGCCTCCTGAGGTCCCCATCCAGCGCGCCCGATACCCGCGCGTATCGATGTGAATGAAAGGTCCGTGCCCGGGCGCGGCCGTATAGACGCCCGCCCCCCCTACAAGTTCGGGATGGGCCGCTTCGACGCGGTCC
>CBHWBX010000486.1:0-3310 GCA_966111935.1 uncultured Gemmatimonadaceae bacterium | reverse complement strand
TCGTCCACGGCAGTCGCTTGATGCTGCTCGATCGCTCACTGAACAGTTAGCAAAGCAAGAACGTTCGTCATCCTGAGCGCGGCGAAGGACCTCTGTCTTCCGCGGAGCTCGCCTCGGTGCCAGGAGGTCCTTCGCCTTCGGCTCAGGATGACGCGAAGCGCGAGGTGAAGCAATGATCGGCCTCGGCTTCGTCGACATCCTCATGGGCCTGATGTTCGGCGGGGTCGCGCTCGTGAATCTGCGCGACAAACGCTGGGCGAACGCCGCTTTCTGGGGCATCTGGGCCGAGACCTTCTTCTTCGGCACCCGCCAGCCGCCGATCGTCAGCGGCGTGCTCGTGATCGCGATGGTCGCGATCCTCCTCACCGGCAAGCTCCGCGGCGCGCCTCCCGAGCGCACGACGCGCGCCGAGCAGGAGGAGGGCGCCCGCACGCGCGGCAACTGGCTGTTCGTCCCCGCGCTGACGATCCCCGCGGTGACGCTGCTCGGCACCTTCACCTTCAAGTATCTCACCGTCGGCGGCCATCCGCTCGTCGATCCGAAGCAGATCACCCTCGTCTCGCTCGGTCTCGCCACGGTGGTCGCGCTGATCGTCGCGATCCCGATGCTCCGTCCGCCGCTCTCGGCGCCGATGGTCGAAGCGCGTCGGTTGATGGACGCGGTAAGCTGGGCCGCCGTGCTGCCGCAGACGCTCGCCGCACTCGGCGCGATGTTCGCCCTTGCCGGCATCGGTCCGATCGTCGCCGGCATCGTGCAGCGCTGGATCCCGCTCGACACGCCGTTCACCGCCGTCGTCGCGTATGCGGTCGGCATGGCGCTGTTCACGATCATCATGGGCAATGCCTTCGCCGCGTTTCCGGTGATGACCGCCGGAATCGGCCTGCCATTGCTCGTGCATCGCTTCGGCGGGAACGTCGTCGTCGTATGCGCCGTCGGCATGCTCTCCGGCTACTGCGGCACGCTGTGCACGCCGATGGCCGCCAACTTCAACATCGTGCCGACGGCGCTGCTCGAGCTTCCCGATCAGAACGCGGTGATCAAGGCGCAGATCCCGACCGCGCTGTTCCTGCTCGTCGCGAACATCGGCATCATGTACTTCTTCGCGTTCCGATGACGCTCGACCTCTCCGTCGCCTCGAAGTTCGCGTCGCTCGCCCTCGCGCACGTGACGCGCGAGTATCCGAACAAGCTCGATCACGTGATGAACGGTCCCGAGGACGTGCGCTCGCCGCGCGACCTCCATCCGATCTTCTACGGCAGCTTCGACTGGCACTCGAACGTCCACGGCTACTGGCTGCTCGCGACGCTGCTCCGTGAAGTGCCGTCGCTGCCGCAGGCGAACGACATCCGCGCGCGCTTCGACGCGCAGCTCACCGCCGAGAACGTGGCCGGCGAGCTCGCCTATCTCGCGCGACCGAATCGCGCCGGCTTCGAGCGCCCGTACGGTTGGGCGTGGCTCCTGATGGTCGACGCCGAGCTGCGTCGTCACTCTGCCGGCGGCGCGAAGTGGTCCGCCGCACTCGCCCCACTCGGCGACGCCTTCGCCGAGCGCCTGCGCGCGTACGTTGCGAAGCTCACCTACCCGATTCGCGTGGGCACGCACTTCAACACTGCGTTTGCCGTCGCGTTGAGCCTCGAGTACGCACAGGTCGTCGGCGATCGCGATCTCGAGAATCTGCTGCGCGATCGCGTGACCGACTGGTTCGGAAACGATCGAGCTTGTCAGGCCTGGGAGCCCGGCGGCGACGACTTCCTGTCGTCGGCGCTGATGGAAGCCGAGTGCATGCGCCGCGCGCTGCCGGCCGATGACTGGCGTCGCTGGTTCGACGCCTTCCTTCCCGACCTCCCGCGACGCGAGCCGCGCACGCTTTTCACGCCGGCCTTCGTCTCCGATCGCACCGACGGCAAGATCGCCCACCTCGACGGCCTCAATCTCAGCCGCGCCTGGTGCATGCGCTCGATCGCGTCATCGCTCCCCGCCGGCGATCTCCTGCTGAGCGCCGCACGCGAGCATCTCGACGCGAGCCTGCCGCACGTGGCGGGTGATTACGCCGGCGAGCACTGGCTCGCGACGTATGCTCTGCTGGCATCGCGGTCGTAACCGCTCACCGCAGAGACGCGGAGACGCAGAGGGTCGCAGAGGACTGCGAACGGCAAAAAACCAAGGATGAACGAAAACACGTCATCCTGAGGAGCTGAGCGACGAAGGACCCCTTTCACTGAGGAGATCACCTCAAGGAAAGGGGTCCTTCGCTGCGCTCAGGATGACGAATGCTGTTGCAGTTCTCTGCGTTCCTCTGCGTCTCCGCGTCTCTGCGGTGAGCGGTTGCTGTTTGCCTCCGAGGCTAGCGGATCCGCGCCAGCTTCGGCAGATCATTCACCCAGTCCGCCGTCTTGAACCCGCTCGGATACTCGGTCCTCAACGAATCGTCCGCCGACCAGGCGAGCACCTGCGCCGCGTGCCCCATGCCGTACATCGCCATCGGGCCGGCGTGTGCGCTGTCCGACATCATCTCCATCGTCGCCGGCGGGAGTCCGAGACGCGCGCCGATCGCGTTCACCGAGTCGAGGCTGCCGCGCAGGCCGATGAAGCGCTTGTCGAAGTTGTCGAGCCAGGCGCGAAGATGCTCGGGCGTGTCGCGCGCCGGATCGGTCGTCACGAACACCACCTTCACCGCGTTCTGGTCGTTCGGCTCCATCTGCTTGAGCGCCGCCGCGATGTTCTGCAGGTGCAGCGGACAGACGTCCGGACAGTTCGTGTAGCCGAAGTAGAGGAGCGTCACGGCGCCCTTCGTGTCCTGCACGAAGTGGAACGGCTTCCCCTGCGTATCCTCGAGCGTGAAATCCGGCTTGCCGTGCGGCGGCACGAACTTCACACCGTGCAGCCCTTCGATCGCGTCCGACCGGCTGTTGCCGCACGCGGCGAGCAGCGCCGCGGCGATCGTGATGACGATCCGACGCATCAGCGCGCTCCCGCGGCCACGCCGCGACGGTCGGCATCAAATTCGAGCACCGCCTCGACGAGCGGCGTCGCGTCGAAGCGCACCGGGTCCGTCGTCGGCAGTCCCGTCAGCTCGGCGACGCGGTCGACTTCGCGGCGCGCCTCGGCGTCGGTCATCTCCACCGTGTTGAGCGATACGCCGATCGTCTTCACCGGGCGCAGCGGATTGGCGAGTGCTTCATGCAGCTGGATCACTTCGTCGATCGGAGGAATGGCAAGCCAGTCGTTGTGGCGGAACGTCTTGCGCGTGGAGTGATGGCAGGCGATCAGCGCGTGCGGCAGGCTGCCGTGCAGCAACCCGAGCGACACG
>CBHWBX010000485.1:0-3323 GCA_966111935.1 uncultured Gemmatimonadaceae bacterium | reverse complement strand
CTCGAGGCGAGACGCGTTCATCGACGCGCGGACGGCGGCAAGCCCGGTCGTAAGCGAGAAGCTGTTGTTGAGTGTGCGCTCGAAGCCGGCGCCGACGAGCGCGCCGGCGCCCTGGCTGTAGCGGTTGTAGGTCGTATAGCCGTACGGGCTCGCCGAGCCGATCGACGCCGCCGGCGCGTTGAACTGATCTGACGTACGGAGATAGACGCCGCGCAGATCGACATACGGACGCAGCAGCGATTCGCGCGACGTCGACCAGAAGCGCGAGCCGACCTCGCCGGTCAGCGCCATCAATGGGCCGAAGAGGTATGTCGACGTCAGATCGGCGGTCGCCGAGAAGTGCGGCGAGATCCGATAGTCTGCGCGCGTACCGGAGCCCACGGTGGTTTGCTGCGTCGTGGTTCCCAATCCGGTCGGCGACGCGTAGTTCGCGACGAACATGTACCCGTCGATCGCCCAGTGGGCACGCTGATAGTCGAGCGCGTGGTTGACGACCGGCGCTTGCGGCGGCAGCTCGGACGTCGCGATCTGCGGCGGCGGCACCGCGGGGCGGCGCGGCTGGCGGACTTGCGCGGCGGCCACGCTCGGCAGCGCCGCGACGGCGAGGGTCACGATGGAGAGGCGCATCCTTCACGATGCGTCGCGGACCGCCCGTTCGCAACAGCGTCTTTATTACACGACGCTCATTACCCGCCCGCCGAGCGGCGCAGATTGGGCATTTCCCGGCACTCGGGCTCGAGCGGCCGGAGCGTTGCGCCGAGCGAGGCAAGCTGCGGATGCCAAACACGCATGCAGAAGGAGCAATGGCGTTCGCGCGTGACGCGCCCGTCCGGCCAGGCGCACTCGAACTCTTCGACGGCCACGTCGACGCGGCCGCAACTGTTGCAACGTCTCATCCAGGAGGCTTGAGGTTGGTCTTCGGTCTCGTGTGTAGAGTATCGTGCGCGGAACCAGAATCTACAACACCCGTGCCTCACAAATATTAAAGTGTACTAATATGTATACGCCGATGACGCGCGCCGCTGGAGCGCGCGGTGGCGGCCGATTTTGAGCCGGGTGTAAAATGATGAGCGTTGTTACCCTCCACCTCAGCCACACAGCGATGAGCCACCGTCCCGTTCACGATGCCAACCTTCCCGCGCCCGTCGGCCCGTATTCGCCGGGTATGGGCTTCGAGCGCCTGATCTTCGTCTCCGGCCAGGGAGCGACCGACCCGAAGACCGGCCAGCTGGTCGGCAGCGACGTCGCCACCCAGACCGAGCAGTGTCTGGAAAACGTCCGAACGATCCTTCGCGCGGCCGGGTCTGATCTCCAGTACGCGCTGCGCTGTGGCGTCTTCCTGCTCGACATGAAGGAGTTCTCGGAGATGAACGCCGTCTACTCGCGGGTGTTCGGCGACCATCGGCCGGCGCGGACGACGATCCAGGCCGCCGGCCTGCCGGGCGAAGGCCTGCGCGTCGAGATCGACTGCATCGCCTACGTGCCCTGAGTCTGCCCCGACTCTGTGCGGTCGGCCTGAATTCTGACGTAATGCTGAGCGCGTTAGCTTCCGTGGTAATGCGAGGATTCACCATTACCACAGAGATCGACGCGCCGGCATCGCGCGTCTGGATCGTGATGAGCGATGTGGATCGATGGCAGGAATGGACGCCGTCGATCCGCAGCGTTCAGCGGCTCGGCGGACAGCCGCTCGGGATCGGCACACGGGCGCTGATCCGCCAACCGAGATTTCCCGCGGCGACGTGGAAGGTCATCGCGATCGAGCCGGGACGCTTCTTCACCTGGGAGAGCACCTCGCCCGGGCTGCGTGTGGTCGGCCATCATCAGGTCGAACAGGCGGCGAACGGCCAGAGCCGCGCGACGCTGTCGCTCGAGCTTTCCGGCCCGCTGAGCGGCGTCTTCTGGGCGCTGACGCGCGGCATCTCCGAACGCTATGTACGCCTCGAGGCGCAGGGACTGAAGGCGCGCAGCGAGAACCCCGCCTTTCGACATGGATCGAACCTGACCGCATGACGAAGAAGATCGAGATCAACGGCGCGCGTCTCTGGCAGACGCTCGAGGCATCGGCGGCGATCGGTGTCGGACGCCCCGGCGGACTGTCGCGACTGACGTTGACGGACGACGATCGGCGGATGCGCGATCAGTTCGTCGAGTGGTGTCGTGATGCCGGGCTTACGGTAACGGTGGACGCCGTCGGCAACATCTTCGCGCGGCGTCGCGGGCGCGACGACTCACTGCCGCCGGTGGTGATGGGATCGCACCTCGACACCCAGTTCAACGGTGGCCGCTTCGACGGCATCCTCGGCGTGCTGTCGGCGCTCGAGGTGATGCGGACGCTGAACGATCACAAGATCCAGACGCGGCGTCCGCTCGAGATCGCGATGTGGACGAACGAAGAGGGCGCGCGCTTCTCGCCGCCGATGCTCGGCTCGGCGGCGTTCGCCGGCGTGCATCCGCTCGATTGGGTCTATGCGCGCAAGGCCGACGACGGCGCGACCGTCGGCGACGAGCTCGCGCGGATCGGCTACAAGGGCGAAGCGCCGGTCGGCGGCCGCGCGCTCGACAGCTACTTCGAGCTCCACATCGAGCAGGGTCCGGAGCTCGACGCACGGCGGGTCCCTGTCGGCGTCGTGACGCACGGCTATTCGGTATACGGCTTCATCGTCGACATCGTCGGCGAGACGGCGCACACCGGCCCGTGGCCGATGGAGCGCCGCAAGAACGCGCTCGTCGCGGGGGCGATGCTCGCCGTCGCGATCAACGACATCGGATGGAAGTACGCGAGCACCGGCGGCAAGGCGACGGCAGCGCGTCTCGTCACGTGGCCGAACAAGCCGGGCATCCTCGCCGATCAGGGCCAGTTCACCGGCGACGTCCGGCACGCCGATCCGGCGACGGCCAAGGCGATGCGCGACGAGTTCATCGCCGCGATCGACGACGCATCGAAGCGGTCACGGTGCGAGATGCGTCTCTTCGACGAATGGTACTGGGGCGCCGACATCTTCGATCAGGGCATGGTCTCGCTCGTGCGCGAGACGACGCGCAAACTCGACATCCCCTACTTCGAATTGCCGAGCCAGGCGGGACACGACTCCTACCACATCGCGAAGGTCGCGCCAACGGCCATGATCTTCACGCCGTGCAAGGACGGGATCACGCACAACAATCTCGAAGATACGTCGCTCGAGGATACCGTGCCGGGCGTGAACGTGCTGCTGCACGCGGTGCTCGATCGCGCAAATCGCTGAAAGATCGACAGCAACAGCTTCAACGCAGAGACGCGGAGACGCAGAGGAACGCAGAGGGAACTGCGAAACTGCTTT
>CBHWBX010000484.1:0-3338 GCA_966111935.1 uncultured Gemmatimonadaceae bacterium | reverse complement strand
AGGCTTCGGAATCTCGACCTTCACCTCGAACACCTTCGAGTCCTGATTCGGGCGCTGCTCGCCGACGTTCGCGATCGCCGTCACGGAGCCGGCGAGCTTCTTCGTCGGATCGGAATCGAGCGAGATCTTCACCTTCTGACCGACGGCGAGCTTCCGGACGTCGACTTCGTTGACGTACGTCTGCGATTCCATCTGCGTGAGATCGGGAAGCGTCGCGACGGTCGGATCCCAAGGCTGCCACTGCGAGCCGACGCCCTTCTTTTTGCCGTTCCATTCGCGGACGTAGATGACCATGCCCGGCGACGGCGCGGTGACCGTGAAGCCGGCGATCGCGTCCTGGACCATCTTGAGGTTGTTCTGCTGGCGGCCGAGGTCGGCGCCGGCGACGGTCATCTTCGCGACGGCCTGCTTCGTCTTCGTGTCGAGGCTGCGCTTCGACTGCTCGAGCGCGCGCTGCGCCTTCTCGTAGTCGATCTCGGCCTGGCGCTTGATCGTCGGCGCCTCGTACTGCGCCTGTTCCTTCGCCAGCTTCTTCTCTTCGAGGGCGTACTCGGCGGTGCGCACCTCTTCCCGTGCGACGGAGAGCGTGAGCGTCGAGTCGAGCGAGGCGTTCTGGAATTCGGCCTGCGCCTTCTGCACGTCGAGCGTGACGGTCGAGAGGCGCGTCGCCGCGGGGCCGCGATCGAGCTCGGCGATCTTGTCGCCTTCCTTCACGACGGTGCCTTCGGGCACCATCCAGGTGATCTTCGACTGATAGACCTGCGCAGCCTGCGAGTTCGGCCCCTGCACCGAGACGAACTTCCGCGCGCGCAACTCGCCGGTGGTCGTGACGGTGACCTTGAAGTCGCCTTGCTTCACGGCGGCCGTGAGCTGGGCTTCAGCGGCCGACGCCGTGGACGGCCACTTGTACCAGGCGATCGGACCGCCGATGACGAGAGCGACGACGAGGAGCGGCAACCAGCGCTTGCGAAGCGTTTGCATCAGTGAGTCCTGGTGGGGGACGGCCGGGAAGACACCAAGTCGCACCACCTTACCGGCAGTGCATACAAACGGCAATACACTTTTTATTAGAAAACGATGAAAGCCTGCTGATCGGCGCCGCCCATGGGACGGACGTCCGACAGGTCATTGCCGCCCCGTCAGACACCCCGATCGGCCGGATCGTTGGATCGCGTCGGGTTGAGACCGAAACATTCCCCTTACATCTTGGGTAGACCCTGGTGAGGCCAAGGATTGCCGGAGGTCGCGCCGATGTTGCGCAGAACGCCTTGCGGCAGAAGGTTTTATACGTGTGTTTCGGTGGAGGGACCAATCCCTTGCCGCTCGCCTCGCACCCACTGGAGTTCGATTGTGAACCGTCGCTGGATTTCTCTCGCATTTTTTGCGTCCGCTTGTGCCGGATCGAGCACAGGAAGCACGACCTCGGCATCGCCGGCGCCGTCGCGCGTGCCCGGAGCCGCGTGGCCCGATGAAGGTCCGGCGACGTGGACGCCGCGCCCAACCGAGACCGCGATCACCGCGAACGATCTGCGGACGCGCCTCTATCAGTTCGCCGACGACTCGATGCAGGGCCGGCGCATCGGCGAGATCGGGAACTACAAGGGCACGGACTACGTGGCGCGCGAGTTCCAGCGCCTCGGCCTCAAGCCGGCGGGTGAGAACGGCAGCTATTTCCAGAATCTGCCGTACGGTCCGGCGGCGATCGCTGAGGCCTCGTCGAGCCTGACGGTCGCCGGCGCTCCGCTCGCGACGCGCACCGATTGGGTGCCGCTGCCGCCGGCGCTCAACAACCTCGCGTCGGATCACGCCGACATCAACAATGCGCAGGCGGTCTTCGCCGGCCGCTGGGGCGACACGACTATCGCGCTCGATCCGGCGACGTATCGCGGCAAGGTGCTGGTCTTCACCTCGGCTCCGTCGGCGGCCGGTCTCTCGGCGGGTGGACGCGGCGGTGCCGCGCTGCCGCCGCGCTGCGACTCGCTGCCGAATCGCTTCGGTGCCGCCGCGGCTGCCGCGGTGGAAGCCGAGCAGCGCGCGAACAACCGCGGCGCCCCGGCCGCCGGCCGCGGTGCGCAGGCTGCTGCCGCGCGCGACATGCGCGCGTCGACGGCGGGCGCTGCGGGCGTTCTGCTGATCACGCTCGATCCGACGACGCGCGCGTCGGCTGCGGCGGCGTTCACGAGCCGCAACATGATGCAGCCGAATCCGACGCCGGCGACGAACGTGCCGATGGCCGCGATCTCGGCCGAGGCCGCGCAGCGCATCTTCGGGCGTCCGGTGAACGAGCTCGTCGTCGGCACGACCGGTCAGACGGTCGCCGGCCATTGGGTGCAGGAGTTCCACATCTCGCCGACGCCGGGCCGCAACGTCATCGCGATCCTGCCCGGCTCCGATCCGGCGCGCGCGAACGAATACGTCATCGTCGGCGCGCACAATGATCACGTCGGCGTGAACCCGACGAGCGTCGATCACGATTCGCTCCGCGCGGTGAACATGGTCACGCGCCGTCAGGGCGCGAACGATCCGGTGTGCCGTCCGACCGCCGAGCAGCAGCGTCGCATCGATTCGCTGATCGCGCACGCACGCAGCGTTCGTCCGGTGCGTCGCGACTCGATCATGAACGGCGCCGACGACGACGGCTCCGGCACCGTGATCCTGCTCGAGGTCGCCGAGCGCTTCGCGAAGGAGCATCCGGCGCGCTCGATCCTGTTCATCTCGCACGAGGGCGAAGAGGCCGGCCTGCTCGGTTCGCGCTACTTCACCGATCACCCCACGATCGACCTGAAGCAGGTCGACGCGGTGCTGAACATGGACATGGAAGCGAAGGGCCGCGCGGATCAGGTGATCAACGGTGCCCCGAACTCGATCCAGACGCTCGGCTCGCGCCGCCTGTCGCGCGAGTACGGCGACATCATCGACTCGATCGCGACGCACAGCAAGTCGAACCCGATCGCGATCGATCATACGTGGGACGTGCCGGCGAATCCAATGAACCGCTTCTGCCGCAGCGACCAGGTGAACTACGTGCGCAAGGACATCCCGACGACGTACTTCTCGACGGGCTATGCGTACGACTATCACCAGCCGACGGACGAGCCGCGGTACGCCGACTACGACCACATGGCGCGGATCGGCAACTTCATCCACGATATCATGACCACCGTCGCGGATCGTCCGCATCGCCTGACGATCACCGGCGCGGATCCGGCTTACCCTTCGTGCGGCAGATAAGAGCAACAGCAACTGCAACAGCTTCACCGCAGAGACGCCGGGGCGCGGGGGGGCGCCGAGGGACTGCGGGAGGGGGGAAACGGGGTGGAATAGGGAGCGGCCCAGCC
>CBHWBX010000483.1:0-3344 GCA_966111935.1 uncultured Gemmatimonadaceae bacterium | reverse complement strand
GCGCGCCTGGCGACGACGAACGACACGGCGCTCATCAATGCGCTGCAGCGTCAGAAGGACAGCCTCGTGCGCGTCGCGCAGGCGGCGCGCGGCGCCGAGGCGACGGTGGTGCAGCAGGCACTCGAGCGGCAGCACGAGATCACGCAGGCGATCGACCAGATGGACCTGCCGTCGGTGCGCGCGGCGAACAACGCGGCGGTGGTGCTGATACGCTCCGACGTCGGCGGCGGGAGGCTCGAGGCGTCGGGGTTCAGTGTGACGCCGAGCGGCGAGGTGATCACCAATCGTCACGTCGTGATCGACAGCGCGGGCGGCAAAGCGTCGCGGGTGCTCGTGAAGTTCGCCGACACGGACACCTGGAAGACGGCGCACGTCGTGCGCGCGTCTACGGACACGTCGGCGGACCTGGCGTTGCTGCAGATCGACGGCGGCGGACGCTTCCCCGCGGTGAAGGGCCTGTCGTCGGCGACGACGATCCCCGAAGGCTCGACGATCGCGTCGCTCGGCTTTCCGCTCGGCAGTGATACACCGATGGAGGGGCTCGTCGCGAAGACGACGCTCACGCCGGGCACGGTGAGCAAGAGCGTGCGCGACGTACTACAGATCGATTCGTACGCGACACACGGGTCGAGCGGGAGCCCGGTGCTGGACGGGCGTGGAGAGGTGGTCGGCGTGGTCTACGCCGGACCGAAGGAGGCGGCGGGGCGGATCGTGTATGCGGTGCCGGCCGGGAAGGTTCGCGAGCTGGTGACTGCTACCCCTAGCGCGCTCCGCGCGCGGTAGCGGAGCGCGCGCAGCGCGCGGCTTGAGAACGCGCTCCGCGCGCTGGTAGGCGCGAGGGATCACGACGCTCCTCGCGCGCCGGCAACTGCCGCTTCGCACTGACCCGCACGTTCAGCGTCCACCTACCAGCGCGCGCAGCGCGTTCCCGTACGGCGCGCAGCGCGTTCCCGTACGGCGCGCAGCGCGCTCCGCTACCGCGCGCGAAGCGCGCTCCTGAGCTCATCCGGAAACCGCCGCGGATCGATGGGCTTCATCATACACGCCGTCGCCCCCGCCGCCGAGAGCTCGGCGATGCGTGATGCATCCGCGGTCGCCGTCAGCAGGACGACGGGGAGCGTCGTCGTCGCCGTGTTCGACCGAATGTGCGCCAGCAGCTGCGCGCCATCGACGTTGGGCATGTTGAGATCCGTGACGACCGCGTCGAAGGCGGCGGTGGCGAGGGCGGTCATTGCTTCGGCGCCGTCGTTGGCGGTGGTCACGGTCCAGCCGTCGCGGCCGGCGACGGCGGAGAGGAGCATCTGGACCACCGGATCGTCGTCGACGATCAAGAGGCGATTGGCCGTCATCGGCGTGACTCCATGAGATCGTCGACGAAGGATTGTAACGCTTCGTCGAGTCGGTCGAGCAAGGTGCCGGCGTGGTCGAGACCGTCGCGTTCGAGCGTGGCGGCGACGCGGGCGACGTGGCTCGCCTTTACGGCGGCAGCCGAGCCCTTCAGGGCGTGCGCCGCGTCGCGGAGGCGTGCAGCGTCACCCTGATCGAAAGCTGCGCGCATGGTGTCGCGCAGACGGCCTGACGTCGGAACGAAAAGATCGACGAGCTGCTCGGCGAGAGCGCGGTCGCCGACCTCGTCGACGAGGGCGTCGAAGTCGAACGCGCCTCCCTGCTCTTCGGTCGCCGCGCGCGCCGCCTGGGGCGGCGTTCCTCTCGACGTCGACAGCAGCGACGCCATCGCCGCGAACAGTTGGTCGGCGCGCATCGGCTTGGCGAGGTAGCCGTCCATGCCGGCGGCGAGACAGGCTTCGCGGTCGCCTTCCATCGCGCGCGCGGTGAGGGCGATGATCGGGACGCGGCGGCCGGTGTCCGCCTCGTGCGCACGAATGCGTCGCGTCGCCTCGAAGCCGCCCATCACCGGCATCTGCACGTCCATCAAAATGATGTCGAACGATTCGGACGCCGCGCGCTCCACGGCCTGCGCGCCGTCGTCGACCATCACCACGGTATGCCCTTCGCGCTGCAACAGGCTCGACGCGAGCTTCTGGTTCACCAGGTTGTCCTCGGCGAGCAACACACGCAGCGGATGATCGAAGTGCGAGCTCGCACGCGCGACCGGCGCGGCGGCGGCCGGCGCCGGCGCATCGTTGAGCGCGGCGACGATGGCGCGACGGACCTGCGACGGACGGATCGGCTTCGTGAGGAAGCTGTGTACCCCCGCCGCGCGGCCGCGCTCGATCTCCTGCCGATGCCGCGCCGACGAGATCATCATCACGAGCAGGTCGGCGAACTCCGGACGCTTGCGCATCGCCTCGACGAAGGCGAAGCCGTCGAGCGTCGGCATGTCGACGTCGGTGAGCACGAGGCGTGGGGTTCGACCGGCCGCATGCAGATGCTCGAGCTCGACGAGCGCGGTCTCACCGTCGGCGGCGAGCGTCGGGATCATCCCCCAGCCGCGCAGCATCTGCTCGAGGATGCGGCGGTTGGTCGCGTTGTCGTCGACGACGAGCACGCCGACGCCGGCGAGCGATACGTTCGCGGTCGCCGCGACATCGCTCGGCGCATCGACGACGTCGACGCAGGCCGTGAAGTGGAAGGTGCTCCCCTTTCCCGCGGTGCTCTCGAGCCAGATCCGCCCGCCCATCATCTCGACGAGCGCCGCCGAGATGGCAAGGCCGAGCCCCGTGCCGCCGAACTCGCGCGTCGTCGACGTATCGGCCTGACGAAACGCCTCGAAGACCGCCGCCTGCTTCTCCGTGGGAATGCCGATGCCAGTGTCGCGCACGGCGAAGTGCAGCTTCACCGCGTGCTCGAAGCGCTCGGCGACATCGACGGTCATCACGACCTCGCCGGCGTGCGTGAACTTGATCGCGTTGCCGACGAGGTTGATGATGATCTGCCGCAGGCGACCGAGATCGCCGCGCACATACTCGGGAACGTCGGGCGCGATGTCGAGCGCGACCTCGAGTCCCTTCTCCTGGCCGCGCAGCGCGAGCGTGGCAACGGTGTCCCCAATGCGGTCGCCGAGCTCGAACTCCGTGGGATCGAGCTCGAAGCGGCCGGCCTCGATCTTCGAGAAGTCGAGGATGTCGTTGATGATCGCGAGCAGCGACTCCGCCGACGCCGACGCGGTCTGCACGTAGTCGCGCTGCACCGGTCGGAGCTCGGTCTCAAGCGCGAGGTCGAGCATGCCGATGACGCCGTTCATCGGCGTGCGGATCTCGTGGCTCATGTTCGCGAGGAACTCGCTCTTCGAGCGGTTCGCCGCTTCGGCCGTCTCGCGCGCCGCCGGCGCGACCGCCAGCGCCTAGGGGAGATCAAGCGTACGCTCCGCGACGCGCACCACG
>CBHWBX010000482.1:0-3349 GCA_966111935.1 uncultured Gemmatimonadaceae bacterium | reverse complement strand
GGGGGGGGGTGCGTGCCCCGACCCCGGCTCTCACCTTACTCCGCCAAAAACCGGGGGGGGCGGCCACCCGCCCCCCCCCCGCTTTACATTTTCGCAGCCGTCGGTTCGAGGGTGACGCCGGGATGGCGAAACTGGCAGACGCGAGGGACTTAAAATCCCTTGGGAGTAATCCCATCCGGGTTCGATCCCCGGTCCCGGCACTCTCTCGATCCCCGATCCCCGATCCCCGATTCTCGATCCTCGATCCTCGCGAGCTATGACGCGCGCTCCTGCTGCTGCATCGCGCTGGCGCGCATTACGAGCCTGCAGAGCTCTTCATCACTGAGATGCTGCCATCCCTCGGGGATCGGCGACAGGCGAAGCCGCTTGTTCAAGCCCTGGAGCGCCAGCCAGCCGTCGCGGAGCTCGCGCGGGATGACGAGCTTGAAGTCGGGTGCACGGCGCCGCTCTTCATCGCGCCGCTCGCCTCGCCGATCGCCGTTCAATCGACGCTCTACCGCCGAGGGATGAACCTCCCACGCTTCCCACGGTCGTCCTTCCGAGTCGTTGAATCGTCGATATGACATCGTCTGCCGCCAGTTTTGGAGCGGTCCGCTCCGTCCCGCGGCTCAAAAAAGCAACAGCCGAACCAACCGCTAGGAGGGGCGCGTTCCTCGGGGACCGCGCCCATCTTTTCTCACGTTGATTGCTCGCGGCGTTACGACGCGAGGCTTTCCGGACGTGCCGGCCAGACGACGCCGTCGCACGAGCGGCTGCGGCATTTGAAGTCCGGCGCCTTGGGATTCCGCTTCGACAAACGGTTGTCCCACATGCGGCCGCCGCACTTCGGGCAGCTCGGTTCGTCCGTGGCGCGCGGCCCGGTGGCGACGACGCTCTCCTCGTGCTCATGCTCGAGCTCGGGCACATCGCTCGACGCCGGCTCCGGAGAGAATGCCGGCTGCGCCTGACGACGCGCATACGCCTCCGCCGGATCCTCGAGCGGCTTCGCGTACTTGCCGTCACTGTCGACGCGCACCCAGTTCTGCCCGTAGGAGTAGAGCTCGTGCGCGATGCCGAAGCGCACGGCGGCGCGCTTGAACGCATCGGTCGCCGCCTGCTTGTAGTCGCGGCCGGTGCCGACGTCCTCGCGAATCACGCCGAGGATCTGAAGCCGAGCCTTGAACGAGCAGCGGGCGTCGTCGTTGTCGTCGGTCGCGAGCGTCGGGAGCAGCTCGAGCGTCAGGTCCCACTCGCCGGGGACGACGCTGTCGAGGCGCTCGCGCACCGTGTTCGCGTCGACGTAGGCGACGAAGCGCGCGAGGAAGCGTCCGTCGCGCTGAATGGGACGGCCGTCCTGTCGCCAGGAGATCGTCTCGGTCGGGAGGGGCGCCGACAGGCGCGCCCAGAGGTCGGTGCGATCCGTGTTGGATTCGTGGCGTGCGATCATGCTCTCATCCTTCCGTGTTGTGTCGGTCCAGGTATTGGTGCTGCGATCAATCCGAACTTCCGTGCTTCCCGTTGTGCGTGCGGGACGGCGGGACAGTCACGCCCGTGTTCGCAGTACCAGCCATGCCGGTCGTAGAACACGAGGTGGTAGGTTCGAGTAGAGCCGTTGCCGGCCGTCTCGTCGATCCGATAGAGCAGCTGGACGGAGGTGCCAGGTCCACACTTTCGGAGCGGGTCGAGGGCGCGAACCTCAAAGCGGGGAGGCGGTGGCGGAGGGGGCGGCGCCTTCTTGGCCGGGACTTTCTTGCCCGACTTCTTCTTGCTCGACGCTGCCTTTCCTTTGGCCGTTTTTTTCGTCGCCTTTCGAGCCGGCTTTGCCGCGCGCTTCGGGCGCTTGGCGGTTTTCCTGACGGCCTTCTTGGCGACGGCTTTCCCGCGCTTCCTGACAGCCCCCGTCTTGCTGGCTTTCCCCACGATCTGCTCCCTGCGGTTCTTGGTTTCGGGGTCTGTTCGGTATCACAAAAACTAGTGATCGTGCGCGCATTGGGGAAGGGAGAATACCCGTCAATTCGGCGCGCGATCGCCTGAGGCCGCTGTTCTTCGACCGATGCCATGAAGGGCCGAAAGCAACTAGTTTTGCGCACATGACCGATGTCGTCGCGCTCGCTGCCGAACTCTTGACCATTGATTCGTCCACCGGGGCCGAAGGAGGCGCGGTGGATTTCGTTTCGAAGTGGCTCGTCGCCCGCGGATGGAACGTGACGCTCCAGGAAGTGTCGCGCGGCCGCGCCAACGTGTGGGCGTCGCGCTCCGGCGGCGGCGTTACGCTCTCGACCCACCTCGATACCGTTCCGCCCTACATCGCCCCGCGCCTCGACGGCGACCGCCTCTACGGTCGAGGCGCCTGCGACGCCAAGGGGATCGCCGCGGCGATGCTCGTCGCCGCCGACAACCTCGCCAGGGCCGGTGAGCAGCGCGTCGACCTGCTGTTCGTCGTCGGTGAGGAGAAGGGCTCCGACGGCGCCCGCGCGGCCAATCGCCTCAAGCCGACGAGCAAGTTCCTCGTCAACGGCGAGCCGACGGAGAGCCGCCTCGCGAGCGGCGCCAAGGGCTCGCTTCGCGTCATCGTCCGCACCAAGGGGCGCGCCGCACACTCGGCGTATGCGCAGCTCGGCGAGTCGGCGATCAAGCCGATGCTCGCTCTCCTGCCGACGCTCGACGATCTCGCGCTGCCCATCGACGAAGTGCTCGGCAACACCACGGTGAACATCGGCACGATGCGCGGCGGCACCGAAGCGAACATCGTCCCCGCGTCCGCCGAGGCCGAGCTGATGTTCCGTCTCGTCACCGATGTGAAGCCGCTCAAGAAGCAGATCGAGGAGTGGGCGAAGGGGAAAGCCGAGGTCGAGTTCGGCTCGCATATCCCGGCGCAGCACTTTCACACGATTCCAGGCTTCGACGTCGCGCCGATGGCGTACACGTCGGACATCCCGCTCCTCGGCAACTGGGGAACGCCGCTCCTCTTCGGGCCGGGCTCGATTCACGTCGCGCACACGCCGGACGAGTTCATCGACATCACGGAGCTGCGCGACGCCGTCGGCGCGTACGAGCGCATCGTCCGTCACCTCTTGTCTGAATGAGCCCGGCCATCAACATCCCGAACAAGCGCCTGCGCGTCGCCGTGCTCGGCGCGACGGGCGCCGTCGGACAGGCATTCATTCGCCTGCTCGCCGATCACCCGTGGTTCGAGCTCGCCGAGCTTACCGCATCGGAGCGCTCCGCCGGTAAGCCGTACGCCGAAGCGGCGCGCTGGATCGGCGCAGACGAGATCCCGCCGTCGGTGCGCGGGATGATCGTGCAGCCGACCGACCCGTCGCGCGTCACCGCCGATATCGTCTTCTCGGCGCTCGATTCCGCGGCGGCC
>CBHWBX010000481.1:0-3354 GCA_966111935.1 uncultured Gemmatimonadaceae bacterium | reverse complement strand
GGCGCTCCGCGATGTGAACCATCGCAACGTCGTGCGGATCTCGGCGGTGCCGCTCGCGAACACCCGTCAGCCGATGCTGCTCGTCACGTCGGCGATCGACAACCGGGTGAAGGGTGCCGCGGGACAGGCGCTCCAGAACGCCAACCTCATGCTTGGTCTCGAGGAGATCGCGGGGCTGCCGCTGTGACGCGGGTGATCAAGATCGGCGGTCGTCCGCAGAGCGATAAGGCGCTCCCTGGCGCGCTCGCGACCGCAAGTCGCGCGATGGGCGGGGTCGTCGTGGTGCACGGGGGCGGCGACGAGGTGTCGGTCCTTCAGTCGGCGCTTGGCGGCAGCACGAAGTTCGTGAACGGCCGCCGCGTGACGATGGAGAAGGACATCGACATCGTGCGCATGGCGCTGTCGGGAAGCGCGAACAAGCGCCTCGTCGCGGCGCTCAACGACGCGGGGCTGAAGGCGGTCGGGCTCTCCGGCGAGGATGCCGCATTGATCGGCGCGACGCCGATGGATCCCGAGCAGCTGGGATTCGTCGGCGCGCCGTCGAAGATCAACGCCACGCTGCTGCGCTATCTCATCGACGGCGGCTACCTCCCGGTGATCTCGCCGGTGAGCCGCGACGCGACCGGCACGATGGGCTCGGCACTCAACGTGAATGGTGACGACGCGGCCGCGGCGATCGCCGTCGCGCTGAAGGCCACTGAGCTCTTGCTCGTCGCCGACGTCGAGGGCGTGATGTCCGACGGAATGGTGGTGCCCTCGCTCACGCCCGCGGAAGCGCAGCGGCTGATCGACAACGGCACGGCCGCCGGCGGCATGCAGGCGAAGTTGCAGGCAGGGATGTCCGCCCTCGCGGGCGGAGTGGGCCGGGTCCGGATCTCGGACATCGGCGCGATCGAGGATCTGTCGCGCGGCACGACGCTGCGCACTTCGGGAGACTACTGATGACCGCTTCCACCGCGCCTCAGACGAGCGCGCTGCTCGGCAACTACAAGCGTGCTCCTTCGGAGCTCGTCGGCGGCGACGGCGTGCATCTCATTGACGCCGACGGCAAGCGGTATCTCGACTTCGTGAGCGGGATCGCCGTGAATGCGCTCGGCTACGGCGACGCGGGCCTCAAGCAGGCGCTGCATGCCGCGGCCGACGGATTGATTCACACGTCGAACCTCTACGCGACGGCGCCGGGCGAGCAGCTGGCCACGACGCTCGTCGAGAAGTCGTTCGCCGACAAAGTCTTCTTCTGCAACTCGGGCGCGGAAGCGAACGAAGCGGCGTTCAAGTTCGCGCGACGCTGGGCGCGCACCCGCGGCGACGCGAAGCACGAGATCGTCGCGCTGCGCGGCTCCTTTCACGGCCGTCTCTTCGGCACGCTCGCGGCGACCGACCGTCCGTCGTATCGCATTCCGTTCCGTCCGCTCGCGCCGGGCATCTCGATCGTCGAGCGTGACATCGAAGACATCGCGCTCGCGCTGAACGCGGAGACGGCAGCGGCCCTGATCCTCGAGCCGGTGCAGGGCGAGGGGGGCGTGCGCGTGCTCGACACGGGCTTCGTGCGCGAGCTGCGCGCGCTCACCAAGGAACGCGACGTCGCGCTGGTGTTCGACGAGATCCAGTGCGGCCTCGGTCGCACCGGCAAGCTGTTCGCGTACGAGCACTATGGCATCGAGCCGGACATGCTCACGCTCGCGAAGCCGCTCGCCGGCGGGCTGCCGATGGCCGCGGTGCTCATGACCGACGCGATCGCCGAGACGATCAAGCCCGGTGATCACGGTACGACGTTCGGCGGCGGACCGTTCGTTGCCTCGGTCGCGAACCACGTGCTCGAGCGCGTGTCCGATCCGGCGCTGCTCGCGCAGGTCGCCGAGAACGGTGCGTGGATGGGGAAGGAGCTGAATGACATCGCGCATCGCACCGGCCGCATTCGCGCGGTGCGTGGCATCGGCTACATGTGGGGAATCGACGTCATGGGCACGGCGGCGCACGTCGTGAACGAGGCGTACAATGCGGGACTGCTCACCTGCTCCGCCGGTGAGTACACGGTTCGTCTGCTGCCGCCGCTCGTGATGACGAAGGACGAGCTGGCGCTGGGCCTCGGCATTCTCGAAGAGATTCTGTAGATGAGCGGTCAGGTCGTCATTCGGCGCGCGCGCGCGACCGATGCGGAAAGCATTGCGCGGCTGATCGGGCTGTTCGCCGATCAGGCGCTCATGCTGCGCCGCACGCCGGAGATCGTGGAGCTGGCGATCGACGACTACGTGGTGGGCGTGGACGCGCGCGACAACATCGTCGCGTGCGGCGCGCTCAAGGAATATTCGCCGTCGGTCGCCGAGATCGCGGCGATCGCGGTATCGCCCGACGCACATGGACGCGGCGTCGGCAAGGCGATCGTGAACGCGGTGGAAGCACTCGCGATCAAGCGCGGCATCTTCGACGTCTTCGCGTTGACGCTCCAGCCGGAATTCTTCGCCGCGATCGGCTATCAGCGCGTCGACCGCGCACGCTATCCGGAAAAGATTCGCCGCGACTGCCTGGCCTGCGCGCGCCGCTTTGCGTGCAACGAGATCTGCTTCGCGAAGAACCTCAAGGTCGAAGAGCGCAAGCCCGCCGTGCCGGCGGCGGGGGCCGCGCCGTCCGAGCTCACCGCGGCGGCCTGAGCGTGAGGCTCTTCGCGCGCCCACCGCTTGGCGCGCGATAGATTCCGCTTCATGAGTCGGTCCAATCGTCGCGTGGGGCTTCAGGGGCTGCGGCAGGCCTTCGACGAGGCGCGCTTCGGCGCGTCGCGCACGCTCAACCTTCGCGAATCACTGCCCACCGCCGACGCGGCTACCACACGCGCCGAAGCGTGGCTCCGGCAGCAGCAGATCGACCGCGCCGAGGAAGTGTTGATCATCACCGGGCGCGGCAACCACAGTGAAGGCGGGGTGTCCGTCGTACGCGAGGCGGTCATCCGGCTGTTCCACGTGCTCAAGCGACGCGGTGTGGTGAAGGAGCACGAAGAGCACACCGCCGGCTCGTTCGTGGTCACGCTCGCGCCGGTGTCGGCGCTTTGGGAAGCTCCGAAGCGCAATGGCGGGCGCGGAGTCGCGCCCCCTCCGCGCACGCCTCCGTCCCTGGACGAGCTGGACGAAGCCACGCGCCGCGATCTGCGCAATCTTGCCGAGCGCGCGCTCGAAGGACTGGGCATCAAGGAGACGCAGGACTTTTTGCAGGGCGAGATGCTCAAGCAGTTCGGCGCGATCGCCGCGAGCGTCGGCGACGCGCCGGGGCGCGAGCAGCGACTGCGCGCGGCGGTGCGTGCCGCGCTCGACCAGTACGAGTAGTTTCTCCACCAACTCATCCCGACCGGTCCCGTGAAGA
>CBHWBX010000480.1:0-3361 GCA_966111935.1 uncultured Gemmatimonadaceae bacterium | reverse complement strand
CTCTGCGTTCCTCTGCGCCTCTGCGTCCTCTGCGTTGACGCTTTTGGTGTTGCTGTCGCCCGAGCTAGAGCTGCGCCGACGGAGTGGATCGCGAGATGGCGATCTCCTCTTCGTTCATCTCCGGCAGGACGTCCGCGAAGAGGGGCGTGCTGAGATACCGCTCACCGGTGTCGGGCAACATGCAGAGGAACGTCGAGCCCTTCGGCGCGTCGGCGCATAGACGGAGCGTGCCGGCGAACGTCGCTCCCGACGAGATGCCGACGAGGATGCCTTCCTGCTGTGCGAGCTGGCGGCTGCACTGCAGCGCTTCCGCGTTCGGGATGGTGATGACGCGATCGATGAGCTTCATGTCGACGGCGTCGCCGGTGAGCTTCGGGATGAAATCGGGACTCCAGCCCTGGAGCGGGTGCGGATTCCAGGCAGGATGGCCCTTCGACGGTGACCCGTCCGGGTTGCGCGCCTGCTCGGATCCGCTCGACAGCATCGCCGCGTCGGCGGGCTCGCAGACGACGATCTTCGTGTCCGGCCGCTTCTCGCGGAGCACGCGACCGACTCCCTTGAGCGTGCCCCCCGTGCCGAAGCCGGTCACGAAGTAGTCGAGCTTTTCATTCGCGAAATCGTCGAGGATCTCCTGCGCCGTCGTGCGTGCGTGCATCTCGGCGTTCGCTTCGTTCTCGAACTGGCGCGTCATGAACCAGCCGTGCGTCTCCGCGAGCTCCTGCGCCTTCTGGACCATGCCGGTGCCGCGCGCCGCGGCCGGCGTCAACACGACCTTCGCGCCCAGGAAGCGCATGAGTCGGCGGCGCTCGATGCTGAACGACTCGGCCATGGTGATGACGAGCGGATATCCCTTGCGCGCGCACACCATCGCGAGGCCGATGCCGGTATTGCCGCTCGTCGCTTCGACGACGGTCATGCCCGGCTTCAGCACGCCGCGACGCTCGGCGTCCTCGATCACACCAAGGGCGAGACGGTCCTTCACCGATCCAAGCGGATTGAATGCCTCGACCTTCACGAAGACGTTCATGCCTTCGGGCGCCAGCTTGCTGACCTTCACCACCGGCGTGTGACCAACAGTCTCGAGGATGCTGCCGAATCGTGCCATGCGCGCTCCGGAGTGCGGGGTACAGAATCCTATGACGCTTCCGAGTGGGCGTTAGGGGGGTCGGCAATTTGCGTCTCTCCGCGACATGTCGTCCGCGCAAACGGATCTGTTCGGCGCCGGCCCCGCACTGCCGGAAGGCTTTCGTTATCAGCCGGAGCTGGTGTCCGCTGAAGAGGAGACGGAGCTCGTCGCGCGTATTCGCGAGCTGCCGTTTCGCGAGTTCGAGTTTCACGGGTACCGCGGGAAGCGGCGGGTCGTCTCCTTCGGCTGGCGCTATGACTTCAACACTCGCGAGCTGCTCCGGACGAACGACATCCCGGATTTTCTCCTTCCGATTCGCGACGTCGTTGCGCGCTTCGCGCGACTGGCGCCCGAGTCGTTGCAGCACATTCTCGTCACCGAATATGGTCCGGGTGCGGGCATCGGCTGGCATCGCGACAAGGCGGAGTTTGCCGAAGTCGCGGGACTGTCCCTGCTCGCGCCGTGCGTGTTTCGCCTGCGCCGGAAGCTCGGCGAGAAGTGGGAGCGCGTGTCGATCGTCGCCGCGCCGCGGTCCGCATATCTGATGACCGGCCCGTCGCGGTCGGAGTGGGAGCACAGCATTCCGCCGGTCGATTCGCTGCGATACTCGCTGACCTTCCGAAATCTGCGGCACGACCCGTAACGATATATCGGCTATCGGTCGAGCCGGCATTCGACGGGGGCGCGACGGTCATTTTTCCGGACCTCTGGCGTTGTACACAATTCCGGCTTCATATATCCCCAGCTCGATTTCACCTTCAGCCGGGGGAAGCCATGCGTGGTGTTGCCCTGTTGTCGCTCGTCGTGTTGGGTGCGTGCGCGTCCGGTGGCGCCAGTCCGTCGCAAACGACTGACCGAACGACGCGAGTCATGGGAAGCGGTGGGGCCGCGGCCTCCGTGCGCGTCGTGTCATCGACGTCGGCAAGCAAGACGCGCGTGCCGTATTCGATCGATCAGGTCTGGCGCGTGCTGCCGGCGGCGTACGACTCGCTGAAGATCCCGCTCACGACGCACGATCCCGCCAAACACTTCATCGGCAACGAAGGGATGAAGATCCGGCAGAAGCTCGGTTCGGTGTCGCTGAGCACGTACATCGACTGCGGGCAGGCACAGATCGGACCGAGCGCGGATACGTACGACGTCTACCTCAACGTGACGACGACGGCGAAGGTGGTATCGCCCGCGGAGACGGAGATCTCGACGACGGTCGAGTCGGCGGCGCGACCGCTTTCCTTCTCGCAGGAATACTCGAACTGCAGCTCGAAGGGAACGATCGAGTCGCGCATCTCGGAGATCGTCGCGAAACGATTGGCGTCAGCGAAGTAGTTGTTATAGTGCGTGCATGGCCCTCAGTCTTTCCGCCATCGCGCACTGGGAATCGGCTGTGCTCGCGAGCATTCGTGGCGCGCAGGGGACGCCGGACGAGCGCGACGCACAGATCACCCGATCCGGGATGTACGCCGAGTATCCGGCGATCATTGCTGCGTACTTCGAGCTCTTCGAGCTTGCCGGCGACAGCGCCGTGCGGCTCGAGGCGCTGAAGCGCGCCGTCTTCCTCGTCTGGTACTCGTTCCTCGTGCCGTCGGTCGATTCGGGGATCTCCGAGCTCTCCGAGACGCTCGTCCGCGACGTGATGCGCGGGCTCGATCAGTATCTCGCCGCCGGCAACGGCGACGACGAGCTGCGATACATGCTTGCCTGGTATCGCGACACCTTCGAGCATCCGTTCGAGTACTTCGGGTCCGTGCGCGAGCTCGATCCCTTCATTCGCGACATCGCCGGCGCCGACGCGCCACGGGTCGTCGCCCGGCAGGCGCGGCCGGATCGCGGTCAGCTCGGCACGTACTGGTCGGCGCTCGCGACGGCGTAATCCGGCGCGGCACCCCGCGCGACGACCAGCGTCGCCGACACGTGCGACTGGACGATGACGAGGGTCTTGAAGATGTCGGGGATCGCGTCGAGGGCGATGAGGATGCCGATCCCCTGCGCCGGCAGTCCGATCGCCTGAAAGTACGGCGCGGCGATGAGCAGTCCGCCGCTCGGGATGCCCGGCACACTGAAGCTCATCAGGATGCCCATCGCGCCGATGAACGTGACCTGGCCGAAGGACAGCGGAATGCCGTACAGCTTCCCCAGGAAGAGCGCGTAGACGATGTACGCGAGGCCGGTCTGCGCGCGCAGCAATGAGACGCCGAGCGGCAAGGTGAAGCTCGCGATCCGATCCGGCACGCCGAG
>CBHWBX010000479.1:0-3362 GCA_966111935.1 uncultured Gemmatimonadaceae bacterium | reverse complement strand
TGGGCCGTGGGGCATGGACGTGAGCACCGTCGACATGACGAAGCTCGACGCCGTGCGCGCCGCGGTGAAGCCGAACACGAAGCTGATCTGGATCGAGACGCCGTCGAATCCGCTGCTGACGATCGTGGACATCGCGGCGATCGCGAAGATCGCCAAAGAGGCCGGCGCCTGGTCGGCCGTCGACAACACGTGGGGGACGCCGGCGCTCCAGCGTCCGCTCGACCTCGGCGCCGACATCTCGATGCACTCGACGACGAAGTACCTCGGCGGCCACAGCGACGTGCTCGGCGGCGCGCTGATCTTCAGAGAGAACGGCGAGATCGCGCAGAAGACGCTCGCCGTGCAGTCGTCGGGCGGCGCGGTGCCGTCGCCGTTCGAGTGCTGGCTGACGATGCGCGGCATCCGCACGATGCCGCTCCGCGTGCGACAGCAGACGGCGAGCGCGTCGGCGCTGGCGAAGTTTCTCTCCGAGCATTCGGCGGTCGAAGCGGTGCACTATCCCGGGTTGGCGTCGCACGCCGGCCACGCGATCGCCGCGAAGCAGATGAGCGGATTCGGCGGCATGCTCTCGGTGCAGGTCGGCCGCTCGTGCGAAGAGTCGATGGCGATCGCCGGCCGCCTCAAGCTCTTCACCTACGCGACGAGCCTCGGCGGCACGGAGAGCCTGATCGAGAACCGCGCGTCGGTCGAAGGCCCGGCGACGCGCGCGCCGCAGAATCTCCTGCGCGTATCGGTGGGACTCGAGCACGTCGAAGATCTGAAGGAGGACTTCGACCAGGCGCTGCGTAACGCCTGATGACGACGCCGCGCAAGAATGCCGTCCTGCTGTTGAGCGGCGGCCTCGACTCGACCACCCTTCTCGCGCACGCGCTGCACGAAGGCTTCGACGTCCACGCGATGACGTTTCGCTACGGCCAGCGCCACGCCACCGAGATCGAAGCCTCGCGCCGCGTCGCGTCGAGGTTCGGCGTGCGCGATCACGTGATCGTCGACATCGATCTACGCACCTTCGGCGGATCGGCGCTCACGAACGATCAGCTCGAAGTGCCCAAGGACCGCGACGTCTCGATGCCCGAGCACGGCATCCCGATCACCTACGTTCCGGCCCGCAACACGATCTTCCTCTCGTTCGCGCTCGCCTGGGCCGAAGTGCTCGACGCACAGAACATCTTCATCGGCGTGAACGCGCTCGACTATTCAGGCTACCCTGACTGCCGCCCCGAGTACATCGCGGCCTACGAGCGCATGGCCAACCTCGCGACCCGCGGC
Source organism: uncultured Gemmatimonadaceae bacterium (assembly GCA_966111935.1). Lineage (GTDB taxonomy): Bacteria > Gemmatimonadota > Gemmatimonadetes > Gemmatimonadales > Gemmatimonadaceae > JAQBQB01. Next base: position 2,093 of record CBHWBX010000479.1, on the reverse strand, counting down.
GGCGTCGAAGGGACGAATCCGATCCACATTCAGACGCCGCTGATCGCGATGACGAAGGCGCAGATCATCCGGCACGGGTTGGATCTCGGCGTGGACTACGCAATCACGCAGAGCTGCTACGACCCGGATGCGGAAGGGAGAGCATGCGGGCACTGCGATGCGTGTCAGCTGAGGCTGCGGGGGTTCGAGGAGATTGGGGAGAAGGATCCGGCGCCGTACGTGTAAGGGCGGGAGTTGACGGCGCGGAATCCCGAACGGCGCGAAGTCCCTGACCGCGCAAAGGGCGCGAACCGCGGCACGACATAACGGCGCTCGTCATCCTGAGCGCAGCGCAGGACCCCTTGGCCTTGCGGCGATGCGTGATCCCGAGCGAATACGAGGGATCTATTGTCCGTGCAGGGAGACCAGCCCCACGACAGTGACGGTAGATCCCTCGCTCCGCTCGGGATGACGTCTTGTCGAAGAACCACGCTCCGCAGTCATGCCCCGCCGCAGTTCGCGCCGTTCGCGCCTTGTGGGATCTCGCGCGGTTTGGGACTTCGCGCCGTCTGGGAGTTCGCGCCGTTCGGGATTCCGCGCCGTTCGCTCCCGCCGTTCGCGCCTTTAGCTTTCCCTCCATGTACACCGTCAAAGAGATCTTTTACACCCTTCAAGGCGAAGGCGCGAATGCGGGGCGTCCTGCCGTCTTCTGCCGTTTTTCCGGGTGTAATCTCTGGACGGGCCGCGAGGCGGACCGGGCGAGCGCCATCTGTCGGTTCTGCGATACCGACTTCGTCGGCGTCGGCCCGGACGGTGGCAAGTTCGCGACGGCCGCCGAGCTCGCGGACGCCGTCGCGTCGCGATGGCCGGATCTGTCGCAGGGGAAGCCGCTCGTCGTCTGCACGGGCGGTGAGCCGCTGCTCCAGCTCGATGCCGCCGCGGTCGACGCCTTTCACGCGCGCGGACTCGAGATCGCCGTCGAGACGAACGGCACCCAGGAGCCTCCTCCGGGCATCGATTGGATCTGCGTCAGCCCCAAGGCCGGCGCGCAGTGGATCCTGAAGCAGGGGAACGAGCTCAAGCTCGTCTTCCCCCAGCCGGGCCTCGATCCGGCCGCACTCGAGTCGCTCGACTTCGAGCAGTTCTTCCTCCAGCCCATGGACGGCCCCGACGCCGCCGCCAACACCCGCGCCGCCGTCGCCTACTGCCTCGCCCACCCCCGCTGGCGCCTGAGCATCCAGACGCACAAGCTGCTTGGGATCCGATAGGAAATCGACGCCTCAGTTTGTTGCACCTGCACCACACTGCAGCGCGCTTCCGGGATGCCGGAAGGGCCCAAATCGGGGCTTTGTCCTAGCCCCTCACCCCTAGCCCCGATCCCCTAGAGTCCGCCCCGTAAAGATCACTCCGACATAGTGATCCGCTTCACCGTCCCGTCCGATACTCTGTAGTAATTGTTGACCCTGCCGCCCCACCGGGATAAACTCCGACGGGTTAGCGACCCTAGCGGCAAGGTCGTTGCCCTACCACCCGCCTGAGCAGGAATCCGGACCTCACTTCCGTGGGCCGGTAGCCGCGTTCAGCAGAGAATCCTCATGCGCCTTTCGTCGTCGACGACCCGTCTGGTTCGCCACGCGGCCGTGCTGTGCACGGTCGTGGCGCTCAGCGCGCCCGTCGCGGCCAACGCCCAGACGGTGACGCAGCAGGCGAAACCGTTCGAGGCGTTCAGCAGCTCGGCCGAATCGCTCCGCGATTCGATCGTGGCGATGGCGCGCGCCCAGGTGGGAACAAAGTACCGGACCGGCGGCACCACGCCGACGAAAGGCTTCGACTGCAGTGGCCTCATCAAGTACGTGATGTCGGCCCTCAATCTCGAGCTGCCGCGCACCGCCCGCCAGCAGGCGCGTGTCGGCCTCGCGCTGACCAAGGATACGAGCCGCCTTCTCCCCGGCGACCTCCTGACCTTCGGCAAGGGCAAGAAGGGCTCGGTGAGCCACATCGGCATCTACGTCGGCGACGGCAAGTACATCCACGCGAGCAGCGTCGCCGGCAAGGTCATCGAGAGCCGGATCGATCGCCCCGCGTCACCGCTGATCAAGATCTGGAAGGGCGCC
>CBHWBX010000478.1:0-3399 GCA_966111935.1 uncultured Gemmatimonadaceae bacterium | reverse complement strand
ACTTCGAGCAGCGCGTCGCCGAACGCACCGCGGAGCTCGCGCAGGCCACCGCCGCGCTCGAGCGGGCCGCCGACCAGCGCAACACGCTGCGGCGCCAGATTACCGCCGCCGAGGAAGACGAGCGGCGCCGTCTCGCGCGCGAGCTGCACGACCAGCTCGGCCAGCATCTGACGGCGTTCTCGCTCGGCTTGGCCGAAGCGCGGCGTCTGCTCGCTTCGGGATCGAAGGCGCCCGCCGAATCGCGCCTTGGGCAGCTCGAGGACCTTTCGCACACGATGACGCGCGACGCGCGCTATCTCGCACTCGAGCTGCGGCCGCCGGAGCTCGACGACCTCGGACTCGGCAGCGCCGTCGAGACGTATGTGAGCGAGTGGTCGAAGCGCTACGGAATCATTGCGGATGTCGCGGTCACCGGCGTCGCGAAGGGCGACGTCGACGATGACGCGGGAACGGCGATCTATCGCATCCTCCAGGAAGCGCTCACCAACGTCGCCAAGCACGCGAAGGCGACGCGCGCGAGCGTGACGATCGAGCGCATCGACGGCGGGATGCGCGCGCTCGTGGAAGACAATGGAACCGGATTCGACGTCGACACCGCGCTCTCCCGCGCGCGCGCCGAGCGGCGCCTCGGTCTGGCCGGCATCCAGGAACGGGCGGCGATGGCCGGCGGCGACGCACACATCGAGTCGGAATCCGGGCGCGGGACGACGCTCTACGTGCGCATCCCGATCGCCGATGCGCGCAAAACGCGCGACCGATCGAAACCGAAGAAGTGACCTACCGCGGCCGCATCGCACCAACCCCCACCGGCGACATGCACGTGGGACACGCGCGCACGTTCGTCACGGCGTGGCAGCGTGCCGTCGAAGCCGGCGGCGACGTCGTGCTGCGGATCGAGGATCTCGACCCGCTGAGATGCAAGGCCGAATACACGGCGCGCGCGATCGAAGACTTGCGCTGGCTCGGTATCCAATGGAGCGGCGAGCCGTACTTCCAGTCACAGCGACGCGCGGTGTTCGAGGACGCCTGGCGACGACTGCGCGACACGGGACTCGTCTATCCGAGCGACGTCTCGCGCAAGGATCTGCGCGACGCCGCACATGCGCCGCACGAAGACGAAGAAGGGAGCGAGCCGATCTTCCCACCGGAGCTGCGCGCGCCGCTCGGCGCCGGACGCGACGCGACGACGCCCGCCGGTGTCGTGTGGCGCTTTCGCGTTCCCGACGGCGAGGCGATCGAGTTCGTCGACGAATGCCGCGGGCCGCGCCGCTACGTGGCCGGCGTCGACTTCGGGGATTTCGTCGTCTGGCGCAAGGACGACGTTCCCGCCTACGAGCTCGCGGTCGTCGCCGACGACATCGCGATGGGAATCACCGAAGTCGTGCGCGGCGAAGATCTGCTCCTCTCCACCGCGCGGCAACTGCTGATCTATCGCGCGCTCGGCGCGACGCCTCCGCGCTGGTGCCACCTTCCGCTCGTGCGCGACGAGCAGGGCCGCCGCCTCGCGAAGCGGCACGCGCCGCTGTCGATCCGCGAGCTGCGCGCACGCGGCCTCACGCCGTCGGACGTGCTCGCGCTCAGCGACGCGAAGTGAACGACGGATCGAGCGTCGCCATCAAATAGGCTAGGCTCGCCGTGCCGTCCATGATGAACTCGTTCGTCGAGTAGTCGCCGAGGTCGTCGTGATAGACGACGCGTCCGGTGTTGAACGCCGCGAAGGCGTCGGGACGCAGCAGGCGAATTCCCTTGAGGTTCCCGTAGATCGACGAATACACCGGACCGTCGATCAACCCACCCTTCAGTCCGTGGACGAGAGAATCGGGCAGCTCGGTGTGCGGGTGGTGCGGATAGACACCGTCCGCCGGGATGCCGATCACCATCGACGTCCCCCACGGGTTGGCGCCGAACAGCCAGTCGATCGCCGCCTGCTCCATCTCGACGAACCGGCGGTCGCCGGTCATCCGCCGATAGAGTCCGGCCTGCGTCGCGACTGAGACGATGAGATCGTTCGAGCACCAGATGAACGGCACGCCGATGCGAAAGCCGTTCGTCGCGCGACGCTCGATGCGCGCGAGACCGTCGCGGTAGTACGCGGCGAGCTCCGCGCGCCCCGGCGCGTCGCTCTTCGTCCAGGCTTCGTAATGTCCCGCGTTGTGCCACGGATACCACTGGTAGTGCCGCGCGGTGTCCGCGCCCATCCACGGCGTGACCGGCTCGAGGCGCGCATAGCCGAGCGCTTCGCGCAAATAGCGCGGATCATTCGTCAGCTGATGGAGCAGCGACGCGCCGAGCTCCATGTCGTCGACCCAGTTGTCTTCCTCGTAGAAGTAGGGCGACACCGCCGGCGCGGTCTGGCAGACACCTGGGTAGCGCACTCCGAGCGCGTAAGCGGCGATCGCCTTGCGACGTAGCGTGTCGGCGAAGGCGGCATCGCGCGTCGCGAAGAGCCGCGCGCCGAGCGCGAATGCCGCGGCCATCTTCCCCGCCGTCGACGCGTAGCCGGTCGCGCGATTCTTGTTCTTGAACAACCCCTGCGGACGTCCCGTGCACGGATACACCGGACGCTCCTTTCCCTTCCCCCATCCGTAGTCCGAGCTGTCGGTGGTGATCAGATCGAAGTACGTGTGATCGCGATCGTCCCCGAGCTGATTGAACATCGTGCTGTCGTCGGGGAACATGCGCGACAGCCAGTCGAGCCCATGCCGCGCTTCGTCGAGCACGTCGGGCGTCGCGTTGCGGCCGGGCAGGCCTTTCGCATCGAACTGATCGCCGAACGCGCCAGGCGCGTCGCGATACGCGGCGAGCAGATGGTAGGTCGCCGTCGCCGACGTCGTGACGTACTGGAGATAGTCGGCCGCGTCGGCCCAGCCGCCGCTCACGTTGATGAACGTGCCCGTACGCGTCGGATGATCGACGATGATCCCGTCGCGCGTGTGCGCCGAATCGCGGAGGAAGGGATTGTATCCCGAGCGCTGCTCGCGCATGAGCGACATCAGCGTATCGGCGATGCCGCGATAGACGTCGGCGCCGATGCGCACCGGCGGAGAGACGAACGGACCCGCGCGCACGCGGTACCGTCCCGGGGTGCGTACCGTCGAGAAGTCGAGGCGCCACGTCTCGACGCAGCCGCCGAAGCCGGCATCGCGACGCGCACGCAGCGGCGCCGCGACCGCGCGACCGCGCTCGTCCTCGACGACGAAGCGATCGAGGGCGACCGGGCGCAGCGCGCAGACGACTGCGACCTTCGGACTATTCGTGAGATAGCCGAGCTGATTGACGCGAATGAATGCCGAGCTGTCGGGTCCTGTCTGCGCCGCCGCTGAGGTCGCGAACGCCAGCGCCGCGAGCACGTAACGCGTCACCCGTCGCGGAGCCACCCTTCGAGCATCGCGAAGCGCA
>CBHWBX010000477.1:0-3399 GCA_966111935.1 uncultured Gemmatimonadaceae bacterium | reverse complement strand
TGCCGCGGCCGTAGTCGCCCGCTTCGTAGACCACGAGTCCCTTGATCGCGGGGTGGTCGGTCGCCCACGCCATCACTTCCCACACGGCGTTGAACTGGCTGTTCTCACCATAGGCGAGCGGGAAGCCGCCGGTGGCGAAGACCCAGTGCGGTTTCTTCGGCGGCATCGCGCGCATCCAGCGATCGGCGGTGCGCGTGTCGGCCTGGATCCCGCCGCCGACGTACGGGGACGGGAAGAGTGAGAAGCCGACGATGTCGATCGGAGAGCTCGGCGACGCGGCCCAGGCGTAGAGGGTGCTGTCGGCGCGCGTGAACGACGATGCGGCCACGCCGACCTTCACGTCCTTATCGGCGGCCTTGGCGACGCGGGCGGCCTCGGTCAGGTACTGCTCCCACCGTTCGGGTGTGAGCGTGCCGACGGCGCGCACGCCGGCGCCGTAGGGATCCTCCGCCGGGAGCACGATGTCCGGGTGCAGGCGATCGATCGCGCGCTTCATCGTGGAGAGACGCAGCTCGTCGTCGAGCTTCACCTTGCCGAGCTCCGGCAGGAGCTTGCCGCGATAGCCGATCGCGACGATCAGCGACTGCGCGCCGCGCCGCGACGGATCGACGATCTTCGCGAGCGAATCGAGGGCGGCCTTCGACGCGCCCGGGGCGATGACGACCTGGATCGCATCGACGTCGAGCGTGTCGACGAGCGCCGAGTCGCTCTTGATCGCCGGCGGCGGCGGTGGGCTCGAGACGTCGGGTAGAATCTTCACGCCGACGGCGAAGTCGGCGTCGGGACGCTCGCGCAGCTGGTCGTGCCGGTGCCCCTCGTAGTTCCGCAGCTGGACGATCGCGCGCGGCAGGCCGATCACGAGGATGAACACGAGCCACATCGCCGCGTACACCGTCATGAACGCGCGAAAGATCGCCGTGAGCTTGCGCAGCGCCGGGAAGGCCGGCGCGACGAGCGGCATGTTCAGATAGAACGGCGTCGCGAGCACGCTCGGCGTGCCGGTCGCGAACACCATCGCGACGCTCTGCGCCGCGATCAGCGCCACCAGCGGCTCGGCGGGCGAGTGGCCGTGCGCGACGAGGTAGCGCACCACGCCGACGACCGCGATCAGCAGGTCGTAGCTCATGATGAACAAACCCCAGACGGGGTTCACGAGCCGCCGGAAGAATGCGTACGTCGCCTGGGCCGCGAAGAGCACCAGCACCGCCGGCCAGACCCAGTCCATGGTCACCACGGCCCGGCCGGTGATGATCGTCGACGTTGCGAGGGTGAGGAGCAGTCCGGGAAGGACGAGCAGGGCCGCCAGACCCGAGATCGCCTGAAAGGCCCGAGGCGCCTGGCTGTTCTGGGCGATTCGCCCGGCCAGCACGATGTTCCACACCAGGATTATGATCGTCAGCGCGAGATGCGCTGGCGCTAGAAAATTTCTCATCCGCGTCCGCGGGTGTCTGTCTTGATTTCGCGCGCCGTCAGTCGACGCGATAAGACATCCAGCGCTTTGCGAAAGTCGTGCGAAGCCGGCGCAACGGCATCGAACAGCAGAGCCTGCCGCTCCGGAAGGGAGTGCACCGACAGGTGCCCGTGGTCGAGCAGGACGATCGCCGAGACGGCGCCCGCCGGATGCTCACGCACGATCGGAACGCCGTTCAGGCTGAAGCCCGCCGCACTCGCCGCCGCGATGAGCAGCCCGCCGAGCAACGCGGTGTCGCGAAGCTGTTCGCGTGGTACGCCGATGAACTCGGCCGTGAGATGGGCATGCGACGCAGGTGTTTCCAATGGTCTCCCGATCCCCGACTCCCGATCCCCTCTCAGAACATCGACATCGCGAGGAACGACCGGAGCGAGTCGTTCGTCGAGCGCAGGCGCGTCGAGAGCAGGCGCACGACCGCCCAGAGCACCTTGTACGCCATCTCCCGATTGAAGTCGAGCAGCATCTCGAAATCGGTGCGACTGATCGTGAGGACGGTCGTGCCGCCGTTGGAGATCGCGTGCGTCGAGCGCTCGCTTCGATCGAACACCGCCATCTCGCCGAACAGGGCGCCCGGCTTGAGGACGGCCAGTGCTTCCTCGCCGCTGCCGGGAACGTCGCGGCTGATGCGAACCTCGCCGCTGACGATCAGATAGAGCCGGTTCCCGTGTTCGCCTTCGTGGAAGATGAATTCGCCGGAGACGAACCGTTCTTCCTTGCAGACTTCGGCGACCTGCGCCAGCTCGGCGTCGTCGAGATCGCGAAAGATCATGACCTGTTTCAACAGCTCGGTCACTTCGGCCATGCGGCGGACTCTCCCTGGATCGGAGTTGTCCAGGCGAAGCTATGGGTACCCCTGTGCGCTGGCAAGCGTCGCGTGTTTAGCTTTGCAGAATGGATCCTTCGCGTGCGCTGAGGAGCAACCGGCCGGCGAGCCTGCGCGCGCTTCCGAGCGTCATCTCGTTGTCGCGGGTGGTGCTCGCGGTGGCGTTCGTGATGCAGCGGGATCCGGACACGCGATTCGCGCTCGTCGCGCTCGCGGCGCTCACCGATGTTCTCGACGGGTGGATCGCGCGCCGCGCGCGGGTGACGTCGCGCTGGGGCGCGCTGATCGATCCGATCGCCGACCGGTTCTTCGCGCTCGTCGCCGTCTCGAGCTTTCTCTTCTCCGGCGAGCTGTCGACGGCCGGCTACTTCGTCATGATCTCGCGCGACCTCATGACGGCGATCGGATTCCTCGTCGCGCGCGTGGTGCCGTGGCTCAAGCCCGTGGAATTCCGCGCGCGCTACTCGGGGAAGCTCGTCACGGTCCTGCAATTCATCACCTTCGTGGCGTTGCTGCGCGTACCGCGGCTCGTCACGCCCTGTCTCTGGCTCGTCGGCCTCGCGTCGTTGTACTCGATCGCCGACTACACTCTCGTGCTCTGGCGCGAGCGCGCGCGATGACGACGACACGCTTTGCTTTCGCTCTGACCTTCGCCATCGCTTCCGCGGCGCACGCGCAGGCGAGCCTCGTTCCGCCGCCCTACGCCGAGTATCGCGCCGACGGCATCTTCGGCAACGCCGAGACGGTGCACGGCGGCGTGGGGCTGAACGTGCCGATGGGGATCTACGTCCGACTGGGTCTGATCGGCGCCGCCGGCGTCACGCATCGCGACGGCGACGTCTCGTTCAGCGGCCGCACCGACGTGATCGCGCGCTTCCTGCTCGATCCATTGCGCGAGATGCCGCTCGGACTCTCACTGGGCGGCGGCGTCAGCGTGCCGTACGAAGAGGGGACGCGCGTGCGCCCGTACCTGACCGCCGTGATCGATGTGGAAGGACGCCGTCGTCACGGGATCTCGCCGGCGCTCCAGGTCGGGCTCGGCGGCGGGACGCGCGTCGGTATCTTTTTGCGTGCGTCGCCGGAGCGTCGCCGGTAAAAAACGATC
>CBHWBX010000476.1:0-3410 GCA_966111935.1 uncultured Gemmatimonadaceae bacterium | reverse complement strand
CTCATGGAAAATACGCACCGGTTTGGCGGGGTGCTGTCAACCGGTCCAATCGTCACTGCGACTGATCCGTCGACGGGGGCGACGAACTCGCCCTTGCGCGGCGTTGATATGTTCTACAAAATGACACTTATGAAACCCACGTCGATTGGCCAACTGGAGCTCGCCGTGCTGCTCACCGTCGCACGGCTCGGGGACGAAGGGTACGGGCTGAACGTTCGCCGCGATCTGCACGCGCGCACGGGCCGAGAGCACTCGGTCGGCGCGATCTACACGACGCTGCAGCGGCTCGTCGACAAGGGGTTTCTCAAGACCAAGGTCGGCGCGCCGCTCCCTGTGCGCGGCGGGCGGTCACGGCACCACTACCATCTGACGGCAGCCGGCATGCGTGCGCTGCGCGACGCCGAGCGCAACGCCGCCGCGCTGTGGATCGGCGTGCCGGGGATCGCTGGAGGGGCGCGATGAAAGCGACCGATCGCAGCACACGGACGAGGCTTGGACTGGCGGCCGGGTCGTCGCTGCTCGAGAAGCTTCTCATCCAGCTCGGCTTCGACGACGTGTTCATCGACGGCGTCATCGGCGACCTGGCCGAGGAGCATGCCGAGCGTCGCGAGGCGCATGGTGCAGTGCACGCGAATGCGTGGCGCGTGCGTGAGATCGGGCGGTCGCTTCCGCACTGGATCCGGTCCGCGCTGCAGCGCGGCGATCTGGATACGCGGCTGCGCGTTGCCGGGGTGCTCGCGCTCTTCGTGTCGATCGCCGTGAGCGGCGTGATCGCCTACGCGATGCGCGACGGGGCGCCGTCGGCAATCGTGCTCGGCGGGGGCGATCCGGTCGAAGGGGTCGTCGTCAACCACACCGAGCCGACGATGCTGCGCGCCGATCTGCTCGACGACCGCGGGCATCGTCTCGTCGGCGATACGATCGAGTTCCGGCAGATCGCGGGCGCGCCGGTATCGCTGTCGCCGCGAGGCGTGATCCACTGTCGGTCGAACGCCGATGCGACGATTCGCGCAACGGCGGGCGGTGTCAGCACGACGCTCGAGCTCCATTGCCGCCCGGTGAAGGAGCTGCGCGTCAGTGATTGGGTCGACTTCGTCGTCGGCGATGCGCCGCGCGATCTTCCGTTCGTTGCGCTCGGCGACAACGATGCGCAGGTAACGCAGCTGCGCGGCAGCGCGACGATCGGCGACAGCAGCATCGCGACGCTCGAGGGCACGCGCGTTCACCCGCGCGCCGCGGGGGCCACCGACGTCAAGCTCGTGATCGGCGACCGCGCGCGAAAGATGCGCGTCATCGTCCACGCGATCGTCTCGTCGTTCGTCAACCTGCGCGACGATCAGGCGCACGTCGCGATTTCGGTTCGCCTCGCGCAGGGAGACACGATCGGCTACAGGCTGCCGCGCGGCGCCTACTGGCTGAAGTATCTGCCGAAGCGCGCCGATGAGGCGCCGCCGATGATCGAGCTTGGAGGCGGCGGCAATTGCGGCAACGGCGACGGCGTTCGCGATTACCGAGTGCTGTCGGACGTGGTGATGACGTACTGCGTGATCCAGAGCGACCATGCGTACGTCACGCTCGCGCACGGGATGGGCGGGCTGCCGGTGATCGAAGGCGCGAGCGCGCCCTTGGGGGTGGCGGCGCGGGGGCGGCCGTGTGACTGTGCGCGGTATCGCGGGGCGCTGGGGCGCCGCGCTGCTGGATCGGGCGGCTTTGCCGCCCTGCCGGATCGGCGCCTGCGGCGCCTGTTGAACGGCGGTAGTGGTTGGCTCGAGGCAGTCGGCAGCGAGCGCCAGCGAGCGAACCTGCCGTAGTTCATTCCTCCGCCACACCAAACAACAACTCGATAAACCCTCGATCCTCCCGCCTCGCCAAGACGAACACATGATCCCCCACCTGGAGACAAAAGCTGCCATTCGGCGGGATCAACTCCCGCTCCCGCTCGATCGCCGTCACCGACGCATCCTTCGGAAACGGAATCTCGGCTAGCGACGCCCCCGCCACCGCCAGCCCCGGCTCCACGTAGTACGACCGGAGCTCGACCTCACCGCCATTCGACTCCAGGTCGATCACGGTCGCGGGCCTCGGCGGCTCCTTCGATTCGAGTCCCAGGAGCCGCGTGATGTACGGCACCGTCGCCCCCGGCAGGATCGCGCCGAGCACCGCGACGAAGAACACGACCTCGAACAGCTTCCGTTGCGGGTCAATACCAGCCATGACCGGGATCGTCGCGAGGACGATCGGCACGGCGCCGCGCAAGCCGACGAGGCCGATGTAGAGGATCTCGCGCTTCGTGTATTCGAACGGGAACAGGCAGAGCAGAGCCGCGACCGGGCGCGCGATCAGTGCGATCACGAGCGCGATGCCGATGCCCGTGCCGGCGACGCTGAGCAGGTGTGTCGGGAACACGAGTAGGCCGAGCACGAGGAACATCGCGACCTGGGCGACCCAGCCCGTCGCATCGTGCACACGCCGGAGATTCGCGCCGTGCGCCAGCGGGCCGTTGCCGAGCGTCAGGCCGGCGATGTAGACGGCGAGAAAGCCGCTGCCGTGAATGAGGGTCGGCAATCCGTAGGCGATGAACGCGAGCGCGATCGTGAACGCGGGATACAGTCCGCTCGCCGGCAGCCGCAGGCGTGCGATGACCGCGCGGCCGCCGCGTCCGATCAGATATCCAACGACGCCGCCGATCGCGAGCTCTATCACGACTTCGCCGATCACGTGCATCACCGACACCGAGCCGGGGCGCGCGAGATTCGCGGTGAGCGCGGTCGTGAGCAGCACGGCCATCGGATCGTTGACCCCCGACTCGACTTCGAGGGTGAGTCCGATCCGCTGCCGCAGCCGTGTGCCGCTCGCGGTGAGCACCGAGAACACCATTGCGGCGTCCGTCGACGACACGATCGCGCCGAGCAGCAGCGCCGTCGGCCAATCGAGGCCGAACAGATGCGCGGCGCCGGCCGTGATCGCCGCCGTGACCGCGACGCCGATCGTCGCGAGTATCAGCGATGGCGCCGCGACGAGCCGCACGCCGCGCATCGGCGTCTGCAATCCACCGTCGAACAGGATCAGCACCAGAGCGAGAATGCCGACCTGATATGCGAGGTGGTAGTCGTCGAACGCGATCCCGCCGATCCCTTCCGAGCCGGCGAGCATGCCGATGATGATGAACACGAGCGACAGCGGCAGTCCGAGGCGCGCCGACGCGCGGCTCGACGCGACGCTCAGCGCGAGCAGGAGGCCGATGCCGACGAGAATGATTGCGGTTGTGGTCGGTTCGTGTGCTGTCATTCCGTCCCGGTCAGGGTTCTCTCCTATTCTAGCGGCCCGGATTGGTTCCGCGTCCATATCCGGGGATCACAAGGGTATGCGCGTTGCTCGGTTATCACACATGAACAGCGCCGCACGCCGGG
>CBHWBX010000475.1:0-3412 GCA_966111935.1 uncultured Gemmatimonadaceae bacterium | reverse complement strand
CGGCGGACGGACCTGGCGTCTCGATACTATCCCCGGCGCGACGGGCCTCGACCTGCGCGCGGTCGCCGCGCGTAGCGCGACTCGCGCGTGGGCGATGGCCGCCGGCCCAGCCGAGCAGAATCAGGCGCAGATCTTCCGCACCGATGACGCTTCGCGCTGGACGCGTCAGCTCGCGATGACCGACAGCGGCGTCTTTCTCGACGCCATCGCCTTCTGGGACGACCAGCACGGGATCGCGATGAGCGATCCGATCGGCGGGCGTCTGTTCATTCTCACCACCGACGACGGGGGCGCGACGTGGAACCGCGTCCCGACGCAGAGCGCGCCGCCGATGCTTCCCGGTGAAGCGGCATTCGCGGCGAGCGGCACCTGCCTCATCGTCCAGGGCTCGTCGAACGTCTGGATCGGAACCGGCGGTGCCGCGCGGGCGCGCGTCTTCCGGTCGACCGATCGCGGCCGCACGTGGAGCGTCGCCGACACACCGATTCATGCCGGCGGCCAGGCGTCGGGAATCTTCTCGGTCGCGTTCGCGGACGCGCAGCACGGCGTCGTCGTGGGCGGCGACTACACGAAGCCGAAGGGCCTCTTCGACAACGCCGCGATCACCAGCGACGGCGGCCGCACCTGGCGTCGCGCGCGGGGACCGCTGCCCCAGGGCTACATGTCCGGCGTCACCTACGTGCCCGGCACCGACGGCCGCGCGCTCGTCGCCGTGGGGCTCGGTGGAACCGCCACCTCGAACGACGGCGGCGAGAGCTGGACGATGGTCGACACGCTCGGCTACAACAGCGTCGCGTTCGCGAATCGAAACGCCGGCTGGGCGGTCGGCCCGCGCGGTCGCATCGCGCGATGGGCGTCGCCCACGTCGACATCATCGACTTCGACGGGGCAATCGGCGGCGCAGCCCACCGCCGCCGCGCGTCGCGTTCCGCTGTCGCGCGACAGTCTCGCGAAGCTGCGCGCCGTCTACGTTCGACAGGTGATGGCGTCGATCGCCGGCCGCGAGAATCAGCCCGCTGAGCAGGTCTTCAAGAACGTGCAGGTGCTGAAGGGCATCACCGCCGCGGAGCTCGTCCACAAGATGGACGCCGAGTACGGCGCGGCGATGAGCTGGAACTGCACGAACTGCCACCGTCTGGCGCCGCAGAAGAACTTTGCGAGCGATACGTCGACGGACAAGAAGCGCGCGCGCTTCATGCAGCAGATGACCAACGACATCAATCACAATCAGCTGCCGAAGCTCTATCCGAAGGACACGCCGGCGGTGACGTGCATGACCTGCCATCGCGGCTACAACGAGCCGCCGTCGGCCGAGTACATGATCCCCGAGCGTGGCAAGCCGGGCGGGCTCTCGCTGCCGACACCGCGCCCTGGAGCGCGTTAGCGCCAGAACAGAAAGACGATCAGCGTCAGCGCGATCGCAATACCGGCCGATTGTACGGCGACCCGCACGACCTGTCGCTGCACGATCGGCCGTTCGCGTTCCGTCAGCTCCGGCGCCCCGGCTTCACTCTCGCGCTTCCCGAGCGCGCCGAGGAAGACTCAGGTCTTCTCGCGCGCCTGGAGAAAGCCCACCGCCGACGCGGCGATCGGAATCGCGAGCAGCAGTGTCGTCCAGCGCGGCGCATGCGCGACGGCGAGCGCGATCACCGCGACGAGGGTGACGACGGCCCACACGAAGCCGCCGAGCCGTCGCCGCCGAGCCCCGCGTTCGCCGATGTTCGCGACGTGCTCGCGCGGGGTCGTCACTTCGTGCCGCAGGACGCGAGCTGCCGGCGCGGCTCACCCGCGTTCGGAAAGAGTCGGCGAGCCGCGCGTGCATGCGGCACCGCGTGCCTGCAATCGCCGCGCGACAGGTACGCCTGCGCGACGCGCACGTGGATTCGGTAGTTGCCCGGATCGAACGTCGACGCGCGGTCGAGCGTCGCGGTGCGCTGGCTGGTGCTGAACAGTGCGATCGCGACGAGCTGGAACGCCGACCGTCCGATCACGATCACGGCGACGCCGAAGAGCGCGACCGGCGCGAGCTCTAGCACGCCGCTCGAGAAGCCCTTCCCGCCGGCCGCCGGCGGCGCGAGCGCACCGGCGAGCGCCCACACGAAGTACGTGGGCAGGGCAAGGAGCAGCACCGCATCGAACGCTCCGACGACCGCCGTCGCGACGAGCGTGCCGATGAGCGCGATCGCCGTGAGCAGACGCTCGACGTCGCGGCCGCTCGCGCGGATGTCGCGCGCGGCCCGCCAGACGAGGCCGAGCATCGCGAGCAGCAGGAGTCCGAAGCCGATCGCGCCGCGCTCGGACAGCACGGCCGCCCAGTCACTGCTCGGCCACGGGTTCGACGTCAGTCCATCATCCTGCGACATCGACGGGTCGTTCCGGCTCGCGAACTTCGGATAGACGACCGGCCAGTTCCCCGGCCCGACGCCGAGCAGCGGATGCGCGAGCGTCATCTTTAGAGAATTCGTATACTGGATGATCCGCCCATGACCGCTCCCTTCCTTGTAGTTCACGAGCCCGGTCGCCGACTCCAGGTACGGGTTCTCGCTCTTCCACTCGAGCCGGTTCGGCAGGAAGATCGCCGCGCCGACGCCCGCGGCAGCCGCCGCGCCAAGGACCACGAGCCGCCGCATCGTCCGCGCCTCGCACCAGCGCTTCCAGGTCAGGACCGCGAGCAGACCGACCGGCACCAGCGACACGAGCACCGCCAGCCACGCGCCGCGACTGCGCGACATCACGAGAGTGGCCGCGAGCACGGCCATCGACACACCGCCGAAGATGCTCCCGAAGCCGCGCCGCGCCGTGAGCGCGACGAGGACGACGACCGGGGTGCCGATCGCGCAGAGATGCGCGACGAAATTGCGATTGCCGAGCGTTCCGCCCGGCGCACGATTGAGGCTGAAGAACTCGGTCTCGACGCCGTACGCCTGGGCGAGCGACGTCGCCGCGCAGACGACGACGCCCGCGGCGAGCGCGACGATCAGCGGACGCCCCAGCCCGTCGCGGCGCAGCGCGCTCGCCGTCCAGAATAGCACCACCCCGGACACCGAGATCGCCAGGGCACGCTCGGCGACCCAGACGTTCGTCGCAAGCACGGTGGAGACGAGGCTCACGCCCAGGAAGCCGGCGAGGAGCAGGTCGACGGCGTTCAGCGTGAAGCGCCGGGCGCCGGCCACGAGAATCAGCCCGGCAAGGAGCGCGACGACGTGGAGGGTGAGCTCCTTCGGGACGAAGTAGCGGTCGAGGTCGAACTGCTTGTAAGTGGAGGCGGCGAGCACCACCGCCACCGCGCCAAGCTGGAGCAGGTGGAGGGCGACCCGGTCACGCTTAGCGGAGACGGCCATGGTACGGGGAATTTACCTACTTATTGCTCCTCCCTGCGGCGCTGCGCGCCTTCGGTCGGAGTTCAAGGGGA
>CBHWBX010000474.1:0-3448 GCA_966111935.1 uncultured Gemmatimonadaceae bacterium | reverse complement strand
TCCTCGCGCGGACCGATCACGACCTCGCGCGCATGGGGGCGGATCGCGGTCACGAACATCGGGATCTTGAATCCGCCCGGCAGCCCGCGACGCTGGCCGATCGTGAAACGCGCGAAGCCGTCGTGCCTGCCGACGACGGTGCCGTCAGAGAGGACGAATGCCCCCGGCGACAGCGACGGTGCGTCGGCGCCGAGCTTCGCGCGGATGATCTTCGTATGATCGCCGTCGGGAACGAAGCAGATGTCCTGGCTCTCCGGCTTCTCGGCGATCACCTCGAGGCCGAGGCGATGCGCGACGGCGCGCGTCTCGGCCTTCGTCTGATGGCCGACCGGCAGCAGCATGCGCGAGAGCACGCGGCGGTCGATGCCCCAGAGGAAGTACGACTGGTCCTTCGAGTGATCGAGTCCGCGGTACATCACGCCGTCGTCGACGCGCGCGTAGTGCCCGGTGGCGATCCACTTCGCGTCGATCGCGTCGGCCTTCACGAGCAGGTCGCGGAACTTCGTGAAGGTGTTGCAGCGCACGCAGGGGATCGGCGTGCGTCCCTGCGCGTACTCGTTCACGAAATTGTCGACGACGTCGCTGCCGAACGCGCTCTCGAGATTCAGCACGTAGTGCGGCACACCGAGCTGCTGGCAGACGCGCCGCGCGTCGTTCACCGAGTCGAGCGAGCAGCAGGGACGGTCGGGGAGATCCTCGTCGTGGCAGAACAGCTTCATCGTCGCACCGACGACGTCGTAGCCCTGCTCGACGAGCATCGCGGCGGCGACCGACGAATCGACGCCACCGGACATCGCGACGAGAACCCGCTCCCTCACGATCGCCTCAGGCCGAGCGCGCGAGCGACTGGCCGCGCGCCTTGTCGACGAGCGCCGGGAAGACCTCGGCGATGCGCGTGATGCACTCGTCCGTCGTCAGACAGCCGATGCTCATGCGGATCGCCGACGCCGCGAGGTCGGCGGGGACGCCGATCGCGGTGAGGACGTGCGACGGCGTGATGCTTCCGCTCTGGCAGGCGCTGCCCGCCGAACAGCCGATGCCGCGCAGGTCGAGCGCCATGAGCATCGACTCACTGTCGGTGCCCGGCACGGAGATGTTCGTGATGTGCGGCGCGCGGCGCGGCGCGTTGCGGCCGTGGATCACGGCGTCGGGGATGCGCGCGAGGATCGCCTCCTCGAGCTTGTTGCGCATCGCCTCGAGGCGCGCGCACTCCTCCTCGCGCTCGGCGACGGCCAGCTCCGCCGCGACGGCGAAGCCGACGACCATCGCGACATTCTCGGTGCCCGGGCGGCGTCCGCGATCCTGCGCGCCGCCGTGAAAGAGCGGCTCGATCGCGGTGCCGCGACGCACGTACGCCGCGCCGATGCCCTTGGGCGCGCCGATCTTGTGGCCGGACATCGTGAGAAAGTCGACCGCAAGCTGCTTGACGTCGATCGCGACCTTGCCGAACGCCTGCACGGCGTCGGTGTGGAACAGCGCGCCGGCGCTCTTCGCCTGCTGCGCGAGCTCGGCGATCGGCTGCATCGTGCCGATCTCGTTGTTGATCCACATGATCGACACGAGCGCGGTGTCGTCGCGCACGAGCGCATCGTAGGACGCGCGATCGACGAGGCCGTCGGTCGTCATCTGGACCAGGCGCTCGTCGGCGCCTTCCTTCGCGGCCTGATGGACCGCGGCGAGCACCGCCTTGTGCTCGATCGGCGTCGTGACGACCGCCGTCCTCCCCTCGGAGCGCCGAGCCCGCCAGGCGCCGAGAATGCCGATGTTGTCAGCCTCCGTGCCGCCCGAGGTGAAGACGATCTCGTCGGCGGAGGCACCGATACATCGTGCGACGCGCTCCCGCGACTCGTCGAGCGCGGTGCGCGCCTCGCGACCCCAACGGTGCATGCTCGAGGGGTTCCCGAAGCGCGGCCCGAAGAAGGGCATCATCGCCTCGAGGACCTCGGCGCGGACCGGAGTCGTTGCGGCGTGGTCGAGGTAGATGGGGGAGGGCATGAGTGAAAAATATAGGGCGAGCGCGCGCCGCGCGCGGTAGCGGAGCGTCGCATTCGCGACGCGGTATGGGAACGTCGCTGTGCGACATGGGAAAGGTCGCGCAGCGACGTGTTGGATAGATTCGGCCTGGATACCGCGGGCGCAGCCCGCTCCCTTACCTCGCGCGAAGCGCGTTCCGTTACGGCGCGGCCGGAGGCCGCGCTCCAAAGAACGTCGCGCGTCCCTCCCACAGCACCGGGAAAAAGCGTTGCTCGACCGTGCTCATCAGGTACCTGGAGCCGAGGGTGCCGCCGGTGCCGCGGTTCCGCGGGCCGATGACGCGCTCGACGAGTTGGACGTGCTTGAACCGCCACTGCGCAAACTGTTGTTCATACTCGAGCAGCGCTTCGGCAACGAAGAAGAGCATCCGCGGGCCGGGGCCGAGGTACAGATCCTCGAGCTTCAGATGCTCCGCCTCGAGCATGCCGAGGAACAGCTCCTGGAGCGTCGGCCGCGCGAGGGCGCGCGCGATGAGCTCGGGGATCTCCCCGTGCTCGGTGATCACCTTCATGAAATGCTCATCGCGCAATCCCGACGCCGCCTCGATCGCGCGGAACTGAAGGCTCTGCGATCCGCTCGAGGTGCCGAGGTAGGTGCGAAACTGCGCGAAGTGCTGCGGCGGCAGCGTCTCGAGCGACGAGAGCTGCGACGACACGATGCGCATCAGCGCGTTGATGCGCTGGAGGCGCCAGAGCACCTGTCCGGCGTCCTTCGCCTCGAACGCGCCGACCAACCCGTCGATGTCGTGCAGGATCGCCTTGAACCACAGCTCGCTCGCCTGGTGCACGACGATGAACAGCAGCTCGTCGGGATGCTCGGGCTTCGACTGCGGATGCTGGAGCGCGAGCAGCTCGTCGAGCGCGAGGTAGCTGCCGTAGGTGATCGCGTCGCTCATTGTGAGTCGCTCATAGCGTCGACACGCCGAGCGACGTGACGTCGTCGACGGCCATCATCTCGGTGGTGAAGAACGGCTCGCCGTGCGCCGCGCGAATGAGCGCGCCGTAGTAGGCGCTGTGGTGGCGCACGACGTCCTCGAGCGACTCACCGGTCGGGTACACCTCGCCGGCCTGCGTCGCGCCCTCGAACTGCGACGCATAGCAGCGGATCGACGCGAGCTTCGTCTCGAAGTCCTCCGACACGTCGACGACGAACGTCGGGCGCACGAAGTCCTGCCGATAGGTGAGGCAGTGGAGAATCTTGAGCGGCCGGTGCTTCGGCAGATCGGGGGCGACCTTCTGCAGGCCGGCGACGAAGCAGGCGTCGCGCACGAGCTGCGCGCTGACGCGATGGTCGGGGTGGCGTCCCTCGAGCGCCGGACAGATCACGACGCGCGGCTTGAGCCGGCGGATCACCCGCGCGAGCTTCTCGCGCGTCTCCGGATCGTTGACGATGCCGGCGTCGGGGAGGCCGAGGT
>CBHWBX010000473.1:0-3461 GCA_966111935.1 uncultured Gemmatimonadaceae bacterium | reverse complement strand
ACGAGTGATCTCGGCGGCGCGGCCGGCCTCGATCTGCGCGACGTTCGCGCGACGTCGTCGCAGCCGAGCCTCCTCGGTTCCCTCGGGTTCTTCGACGGCACGACCGCGAACACGGGAACCGACGGTGCCGTGAACAGCCGATCGTTCGGCAGCGCGTCGCAGACGCCGGCATCGCTCGTGACCGGCGCGACCGCGTATCCCGCGGCGTCGTCGATTCTCGTCAACGGCCGTGCGGTAACGATCGACGTGGAGAATCAGTCGCTGACCGACATCGCCGCGGCGATCAACGCGCAGTCGCCGAATACCGCATCGGTCGCGTCGACGACGAGCGGCGGCGCGACGACGTACGCGCTGCGCATCTCCGGAACCGTTGCCGCGAGCGGCGACGCCGGATCGCAGCCGGTGCTCGATCTGCTCGGGCTGACGCGCGGCACCACGGGTGTCGTGAAGCAGCAGCTCGAGACGGCGAACGTGCTTCAGGATTCGTCGAGCAGCACGGCGACGGCGTCGTCGCTGCTGCTCGGACTCAAGATCGCCGGCGGCGTCGGCGCGAAGTCGGGCGATACCTTCACCATCTCCGGCACGAAGGCCGACGGTGTCACGCCCGTCTCGCTGACGACGACGGTCGATGGATCGAAGACGGTCGGCGACATGCTCGCCGACATCGGTGCCGCGTTCAGCGCGCCGGGACGCAGCGTCACCGCCTCGATCGCCGGCGGCAAGATCCGGCTCACGGACGACGCGGGCGGCGATTCCGGCCTGTCGTTCTCGATCGCCGCGAACAACGAGAGCGGTGTCGCCGATCCCGTGACCGGCGCGACGCTGAGCTTCGGCAGCGCGAGCGTCGCGGTCGCGGGACGCAGCCGCGAGCTCACGGCCGGCGCGGATGCGCGTCTCGTCGTGAACGGCGTGACGATGACGCGTCCCACCAACACCGTGACCGACGCGATCAACGGCGTGACGCTCAATCTCGTGCGCGCCGAGCTGGGCACGACGATTCCGGTGACGATCTCGCGCGACACCGGCAAGGCCGTGCAGGCCGTACAGACGCTCGTCGCATCGTACAACACGCTGCGCACGCTGGTATCGTCGACGACCGCGGCGGACGGGGCGCTCGCCTTCGACAGCGCTATGCGCTCGGCGTTCTCGTCGCTCAAGACGACCCTGTTGTCGACCGTCGCCGGGCTCGGTACCGGTGCGACCTACGACCATGCGGCGCTCGTCGGCGTGGCGGTCGACAAGACGGGTGTCCTGAGCGTCGACACCGCGGCGCTGACCGCGGCGCTCCAGCAGAACAACAGCGGCGTCGCCCGCCTCTTTCAGACGAGCGGCTCGGCGACCGGCGCGGGGCTGAGCTATCTGTCGTCGACCGCATCGACGACCGCCGGCTCGTACGACGTCGACATCACGCGCGCGGCGACCGTGGCGTCGGTCACGAGCTCGGCGGCCAACTTCGTGTTCGATGCCGGCACGACGGCCGATACGCTCTCGATCTCCGATGCGACGTCCGGCGCAAACGGGAGCATCTCGCTGGCGACCGGCGATACGCCGACCTCCGTTGCCGGCAAGCTGAACTCCCTGTTCCAGTCGAAGGGCATGCGGCTCAGCGCGGCCGTGGACAACGGCGCGCTCCGGATCTCGAGCGTCGATTACGGTAGCGACCCGTCATTCCAGATCTCTTATACGCCGACCGACGGGACCGACGTCGCCGGCCAGATCGGGATCGCCGCGGCGACCGTCGCGAACGGGCTCGACGTGCAGGGGCAGTATCGTGACGGGGCGACGGTATACACCGCGACCGGCAAGGGCCAGACGCTCACCGGCGCCGCCGACTCGCCGGTCGACGGTCTGATGGTGCTGTACACCGGTGCGTCGAACACGCTCTCCGGCCACGTCGACTACAGCGCCGGCATCGCCGGGCTGATGAACGCGATCTCGACGAGCATCGTCAGCACCGCCGGCACCGTCGCGAGCCAGCAGACGAGCCTCACCAGCTCGATCTCTTCGCTCCAGAAGCGCCAGGACGACGTGCAGTCGCGGCTCGACGCGAAGCGCAAGGCGCTCGTCGCGCAGTACACGACCATGGAAGCGGCGCTCTCGAAGATCCAGGCGCAGGGCACGTACCTCACGCAACAGATCAATTCGTTGCAATCGCTTCAGAGCTCGAGCAAGTAGGCCGATATAGGCCAGTATGAGCTACAACAACAACGCCCGCGCGGCGACGGCCTATCGTGAACGTGAAGTGATGACCGCCTCGCCGGCGCGCCTCGTCGTCCTCGTCTACGACCATGTGCTCGCGAACCTCAATCGCGCCAAGGTCGCGCGCGACGTGAAGCGTACCGACGTGCAGCTCGAAGCGATCGGCAAGGCGCGCGAGGGGCTCGCCGAGCTGCTCGTGACGCTGGATCTCGAGAAGGGCGGCGCGATCGCCAAGCAGCTCCAGTCGCTCTACACCTTCATGCTGACGGAGCTCGTCGACGCGGCGAAGATGGACGCGAAGCGCTTCGACCGCATCATCGCGATGGTCAACGATCTGCGCGAGGCCTTCGTCGCCATCGCCAACGACGGCACGGCGCGGACGACGGCGGCGTAATGTCTCCGGTGACGACCAGCGCGATCGCGCACCATGTGGAGACCGCCAAGCGGCTGCTCGATACGCTCGAGCAGCACGCCGAAGCGGCTCTCGATGCCCTCGGCGTGGACGACGCGCAGTTCATGGCGTCGGTCGCCGAGCGCGATCGCGTCCTCGCGGAGCTGAACGACGTCGTCGCGGCGATCGCGCACGAGCGTCCGACGGGCGATGCCGTCGATTCGGCGCTGCTCGCCGAGATGGCGCGCGCGGCGTCGGCGGCGCTCGAGTCGCACGACACGCTGATGGGACGGACGCAGGCCGAGCGCGATCGTCTCGCGGCGGCGCTCGACCGCGCGAAGCGGCCGGACCAGGTCGCGAATCAGTACGCGGTCGCGACGAGCGGTCCGCGCACGGCGACGCTCTCGGTGACCGGGTGAGCGGACCATGGACGAGCCTCAGCTGAACACGCTGCCGGCCGAGTCGGGCATTCCTGAGCAATATGAACTATTGCTCAGCAAGCTCGCGCGCGCCGAGCGGGAGCTCGAGGTCGGGGCCGAGGCGGGGCGGAGCACGCACCTGGAGGAGGCATCAGGGATCGTGTTCGACCTCCTCTACAGCCTCGACTTCCGCCACGGCGGGGAGCTGGTGCCAAGGCTGGCGGCGCTGTACGGGTATATCGCGAACCAGCTGCTCCAGGTCGGAAAGACGCGTGATCGCGTCCAGTTAGCTCATCTTCGTGACATGATCACGACACTAAGAAGCTCGTGGTACGGAGCACAGTGCTAATTCAGGGTTCAGTGTAAAGCGGTCAAAGTGTCCGATTCTGACCCGGTGATGCAACATATCGTTCGTCGCTAAAGTCCTTGCCCGACCGGCCGATACCTAGGCT
>CBHWBX010000472.1:0-3491 GCA_966111935.1 uncultured Gemmatimonadaceae bacterium | reverse complement strand
CCTCCCGCTCTCTTGTCTGCCCGCGACCGGGACCGCCGCCGGCCGAGGGTTTGGGGAGTTCCGCCAGGGGGGCGCCGGCGCGGCCGCGCCACCACCGGTCACCGTTCCCGTGGCCTTCACGACCTTCCCCGACGAGCTCTGGGCGGCCCCGCGAAGCTGGGTCGAGGCAGCGTGCCCCGGCATCGCGTACTTTAACGATGTCGACCGCGGCGGACACTTCGCCGCATGGGAATACCCGGAGCTGTTTGCCTCGGAGATGCGTTCTGCATTCAGACCGTTGCGAGGCGGGCAGGCATAAGGAGCGAAATCGATGCGCAAAGCGATGAAACTCGATACTGCGGCGCTGATGCTGGCGCTTATCGGAATGCCAGGCTCGCGGCTACACGCGCAGAGCACCCAGCAGCCGAAGCCGCCGTTCGAGCACGCCCTCCCCAACGTCCCGGGCAAGAGCCTGATCGCCGTCGTCGTCAACTACGCACCCGGCGGCAAGACGCCGCCGCATCATCATGCGTCGTCCGCATTCATCTACGCCCGAGTGCTGTCAGGCTCCATTCGCAGCCAGGTCGACGACGGTCCGGCGAAAGTCTATCAGGTCGGGGACGAATTTTACGAGGAGCCCGGCGCGCATCACCGGATCAGCGAGAATGCGAGTGCGACGGAGCCGGCGAGTCTGCTCGCGGTCTTCATCGTCGATACCAAGGACAAGCCGCTGACCACACTCGACCAGAAGCCGGGCCCGCGGTGAACGACGCGACGATGAGGGCGTGGCGCGTCCACGAGTTCGGTCCGCCGGATGTGATGAAGTTCGAGGAGATCGATCGACCGAACCCAGGCCCGGGCGAAGTGCTCGTCAAAGTGGAAGCGGTGGGCGTCGGTCCATGGGACGGCTGGATCCGCGCCGGCAAGAGCGCGCTGCCGCAGCCCCTTCCGCTCACGCTCGGCTCCGATCTCTCGGGTGTGATCGCCGCTGTCGGAGGCGACATTTCCGATCTGCGCGTCGGAGACGCCGTCTACGGCGTCACGAATCCGCGGTTCATCGGCGCCTACGCCGAGTATGCCGTGGCGTCCGCGACGATGGTCGCGAAGAAGCCGATCACCCTGAACCATGTCGAGGCGGCTTCTGTTCCGGTGATTGCCGTGACGGCTCAGCAGGCATTGTTCGATCACGCCCGGGTCGACGCTGGTCAAACGGTGGTCATCCATGGCGCGGCGGGAAACGTCGGTGCGTACGCCGTTCAGTTTGCCCATCGTGCCGGTCTGCGCATCATTGCGACCGCGGGTACCGACGACATCCCTTACGTACGCGACCTCGGTGCGGACACGGTGATCGACTACCGCACCCAGCGCTTCGAGGACGAAGTGCGAGATGCCGACGCCGTCATCGATCTCGTGGGCGGTGACACGCAGACGCGATCGTTCCAGGTCCTGCGTCGCGGCGGCAGCCTGATCTCGGCGGTGTCCCCTCCCGACCAGCAGCTCGCACAGAGCAACGAGGTTGAAGCCGCATTCTTTCTCGTCAATGTCACGACGCCGTATCTCACCGCGATCGCGGAGCTCATCGACGACGGCAAGGTGCGAACGAATGTCGGTACGGTTCTGCCGCTCGCCGACGCGCGCGACGCCCACCTGATGCTCGATGGTGTGCGCCCGCACGCGAACGGTAAGATCGTGCTCCGGGTCGGAGCCGGCTGAGTCAGCGATCCGCGAACGGCGACGCGGCGATCAGGTCGACGGCGTTGGGACTCTTGTATCCCGGCATGAACCGCTCGCAGATGCCGGCGTTCACGGTGCCGTAGGTCGTCCCGGGCTTGTGCGCGAAGCCGTCGAACAATGCCCGGGCCATACCGTCTTTGAAGTTCGTGCGAGGATACCTCGCCACGATCTCATCGCGCACCTCGGCCGGAAACTGATCGAACCCCTTTCCGACGACGTCGAGAACGACGCCGGAATAGAGCAATGCGACTTCGGCGCGCATGTACTGCGTGACGCCGGGTGTGCTGTGCAGCGCGATCGCTTCCCAGACGGTTTGGATCTGCTCTTCGGGGACGTCGTGCGCCGCGAGGAACTGGCGCGCCGCGTTCGCGCCGTCGACCTCGAAGCGTTCGTCGAGGCTCGAGAATGTCTCGACGAGTCCGAGATCGTGAAATGCGGCGGCGACGTAGAGCAGCTCTGGATCGAAGCGAAGCTTGCGCTGCCGCCCCTGCTCGGCCGCGAATAGGTAGACGCGGATCGAGTGGTTGATGAGCAGCTCCGTGGAGTGGGTGCTCAGGATGTCCGTAGCCTCTTTCGCAAGCCGGGTATCAGGAATCGCCACTGTCGTCACGCGCGCTCCGCCGTAGTTCTCTCATGATGCGGCAACGTCCGTTCCAATTCCTCGCGCGCTCGACGGGCGCCTTCGGACTTTGATCCCATGTTCCCGGTTGCAATGGCCAGGCAATAGACGTGTCACCCGAGAACGGAAGTTCCGGGGCACGACGAGGCGGTACAGCATGGCTTTTGCGCGCCTGCCCGATGGGACAGGCAGTATCCACCATCGGGAACCTCATGGACCGTTCGCACTGGCACTGGCCGGAGAAGGTGCGGAGCGCACTGGGCGGGTTCCGTCTGCGCCTCGTCCTCGTCGTACTCCTCGCCGTCTTGCCTGGGCTCGGCTTCATCCTCTACTCGGCGGCTGAGCAACGCAAACAGGCACTCGAGCTCGCGAAGGCAAGCGCGGCTCGCCTCACACAGCTCGCCGCCGCCGATCACGAAGGTTTGATCGAAGAGACGCGTCAGCTGCTGACGGTACTCGTTCGTGTTCCCATCGTGATCGGCAATGACCACGCTTCCTGCCAGGCCTTCCTCGTCGGCTTGGCGAAGGAACACGCTCCACGGTACTCCGGCTTCAACGTCGTCGATCGCAACGGCGTGATCACCTGCTCCTCCATCCCGGGAGCCATCTCCGCGAACGTCGCCGACCGCCGGTTCTTCCGCCTTTCGATGCAAACGCGTGAGTTTGCGATCGGCGATTATCTGATGGGCCGCTTCACCGGACAGGCGATACTGGTCATGGCTTACCCGGTCCTGAACCAGAGGGGCGGGATAGAGAAGCTCGTGACTGCCGCACTGAGCCTCGACTGGCTCAACGAGTTCGCCGCGCAGGCACAATTACCTGCCGGCGGAACGCTGACCCTGCTCGACCACAACGGCACGATCCTCGTCCGATATCCGCATCCGGAGCGCTGGGTCGGCCGCTCGATTCACGATACGCCGCTCTTTCGTTCGATCATGCGCGGCGGCAAGGGAGTCCTCTCCACGGAGGGCATCGACGATGTTCCCCGCCTGTTCGAGTTCACCCGGCTCGTGAGCAAGCCTCCGGACGGTGAGCTCTTTCTCGTCGTCGGACTCGCCAAGTCGGAGCTGTTCGCCGAGAGCAATCGGATACTGCGACGGAACCTGCTCGTGCTCGGCGTGCTCACGATCCTCGCCCTCCTCGCAGCCTGGGTGGGAGG
>CBHWBX010000471.1:0-3516 GCA_966111935.1 uncultured Gemmatimonadaceae bacterium | reverse complement strand
CGTCACCGGGCTCCGCGTCGGACGCACCGACGTCGGTGCGGCGTCGGCGGTGCTCGACGACGACCAGCTGGTACTGACGGTGCGCGCCGGCAGCGAGGAGAAGCGGCTGCGCCTCAAGCTCCCGTCGATCGACTCGGCGCGTCGGGTCGGCGATGAGCTGGAGCTGGTGCTGCGCGACGCGACGCGAGTGTCGCTCGCCGCGCCGCGCGAGCTCGCGGATGCGCTGGTCGAGCGCATCCGGTCGCTCCCCGAGCTCACGCGCACGCTCCGTTCGTTCGGATCAAGCCGTGCCCGCCGGAGTGCGCCGGGCGCGCGCGAAACCGACGCGACCGAGCAGCAGCGCTTCTTCGCGCCGCTGCTCGACGCGCGCCGCTCGGCCGGCACCGGCACGCCCGCGGGCGTCATCGGCGCCTTCGACACGGCCGCGCTCATCGCCTCCTTCGAGAATACCCTGCACCAGTTTGCGCTCGATCGGCACGCCGAGTTGGGGCCGGCGCAGCGGGCGCTCGAGGCGGAGCTGGTCGACGCGACCGAGCCGTTGTTCGAGGCGCTACGGTCGCTGTCGGCGTCCGCGACTGCGGCGATCGGCGACATCGACGACATGCGACTTTGGCGGACATGGTCGAGGCAGTTGAGCGACACTTTCGAAACAGCGGACCGTGTTTGGGTGATGATCGACGAGGTTCTCGATTCCGCCCACCGCACCTCCGCCGTGACCACCTCCACGCGCCGCTCCCGCCGGTTCTTCCGCAAATGATCGTCGGACTCGGCATCGACGCGGTCGAGATCGAGCGGATCGAGCGGATGTTCGCCGACAAGGGCGATCGGATGCTCAAACGTTTGTTTACGGGCGACGAGCTCGCGTACATCCAGGGCAAACGCGCCCCCGCCCAGCACCTCGCCGTCCGACTCGCCGCGAAGGAAGCCGCGTACAAGGCCCTTGCCGGCAACGAGCTCGCACGCGGAATCGGGTGGCGCGACGTCGAAGTCGTCTCCGGCGCCGACGGGTCGCCGACGCTGCGTCTGCACGGCCGCGCCGAGCAGCGCTTCCGCGAGCTCGGGGCGACGCGAATCCTCGTCTCGCTCACCCACAGTCTCGCCACCGCGGTCGCCGTCGTCGTCGTCGAGCGCTGATCGCGCTGCGCGCTGACTGGCCGAGCGGCGCTAACTTCTTCGCGCGTCCCGCCCTACACCACCTGAGGGAATCCCGATATATTCCCTCGGCAATGATTTCCCGATACAGGCTCGGCCGCGCTGTCGCGGTGGCTGCTCTGCTGGGGGCAGGGGCGTCCGTTTCCCGGGCGCAGGATCGACCCGTCCAGCGCATCGCGACGATCGTCAGCGTCGCCGTCGAGGAATACGCCAAGGGCGTCGACGCCAAGGGACGCCTCGTTTCGGCCGACGAATATCAGGAAACGATCGGCTTCCTGGGCGACGCCAAGAGTGTCGCCGCACGACTCCCCGGAAACGCCGCCGCCCCGCGCGCCCTGCTCGACAGCATCGTCGCCGGTATCGAAGCGAAGCGGCCCCCCTCGGAGATCAACGCCCTCAACCAGCGCTTCACGCAATCGCTCGGTGCCGAAGCGACGCTCGAGCTGCCGAAGAAGCCGCTGAGCCTCGCCGCCGGCGAAGCGCTCTACAAGTCGAGCTGCGCGAGCTGTCACGGCGCGACCGGCCTCGGCGACGGACCCGCGGGACTGAAGCTCAATCCCCGTCCGCCCGCGATCGGCGACGGCGCGACGATGCACGACGTCACGCCCGCGATGATGTTCCGAAAGATCTCGATCGGCGTGAAGGGCACGGCGATGCCGGCGTTCGCGCAGCTGTCCGCCGAAGAGCGCTGGAACGTCGTGATCTATCTGACGTCCCTCCACCACACTCCGGCGCAGGCCGCGGAAGGGGAGGGACTCTACGTTCAGGGCTGCGTCTCCTGTCACGGCGTGACGGGCTTGAGCGACGGCACCGCTGCCCGCGCGCTGAGCAAGCTTCCGCCGGAGCTCGGGTCGTTCAACTGGCAGGTCGAGCGCACCGACGCGCAGCTCGCCCAGGCGATCGCCGCGGGCCTCCCCGGCTCGCCGATGCCGCCGTCGGCGAATCTCTCGCCGGCGCAGGTGCAGGCGGTCGTCGCCTACGTCCGCACGCTGCCGACGCGC
Organism: uncultured Gemmatimonadaceae bacterium; assembly: GCA_966111935.1. GTDB lineage: Bacteria > Gemmatimonadota > Gemmatimonadetes > Gemmatimonadales > Gemmatimonadaceae > JAQBQB01. The sequence continues at coordinate 1,363 of CBHWBX010000471.1, read as the reverse complement.
GAGCGCACGATCGCCGCGGCGACGCTCGCCGCGAAGGACAGCTCGAATCTCGACGCCGCCGGACGCGAGTCGATCGCGATGCTCGATCAGGCGCTCTTCGCCGCGCGCGACGGACGGTGGACCGAAGCCGGTGACAAGGCGTTCGACGCCTATCTCGCCTTCGAGCCGGTCGAGACGCCGGCCCGGGCGCGCGATCCGGGCGTCGTCGCGACGATGGAACGCCTGTTCGCCGAGTTCAAGGGCTCGATCCGCTCCCGCGACGTGAAGGGCGCCGAGCGTGCGCGCGACGCGATCGACGTGAACATGCCGCGCGTCGTCGAGCTCACGCGTCCCGCCGGCACCGGCACCGAGGCGTTCTGGCAGAGCTTCCTCATCATTCTGCGTGAAGGCTTCGAGGCGATCCTCGTCATCGGCGCGGTCGTCGCGTTCCTGCTCAAGACCGGCCATCGCGAGCGTCTGCGCTCGATCTGGCTCGGTATCGCCGGCGCGCTCGTCGCGAGCGCCGCGACGGCGATCATTCTGCGCACGGTGCTCGCCGCGCTGCCGGCGACGAAGGAGATCATCGAAGGCGCGACGCTGCTCGTCGCCGTCGCCGTGCTCTTCTCGGTGAGCTACTGGCTCATCTCGCGCGTCGAAGCGGCGAAGTGGCAGGCGTTCATCCGCGACAAGGTCAATCGCGCGCTCGATCACGGCGGCGGACGCGCGCTCGCCTTCGTCGCCTTCCTCGCCGTCTATCGCGAGGGCGCCGAGACGGCGCTGTTCTATCAGGCGCTGTTCAACGAGGGCGCGCACGTCGCGATGCCGATCACGCTCGGCATCGTCGTCGGCTTCGCCGCGCTCGCTGTGATCTTCACGCTCTTCTACAAGTTCGGCGTGAAGATCCCGCTCCGTCCCTTCTTCACGGTGACGAGCGTCCTGCTCTACTACATGGCGCTGGTTTTCATCGGCAAGGGCGTCCGCGAGCTCCAGGAAGGCAATGTCATCCCGATCAGCACGATCAACGGCCTGCCGACGATCGACGCGCTCGGTTTCTATCCGACGTGGCAGACGATGCTCGCGCAGCTGCTGCTGATCGCGCTGTTCGCGTTCGCGATCGCGAAGACCTTCTGGCCGAAGCGGTCGGTGACCTTACCGACGGTTGCGCCGGAGCCGGCGCAGACCTCGGCGATCAGCAGCGAGGTCGCTCGCCTGCACGCCGAGAACGAAGAGCTGCGGAAGCGTCTGGCGGCGCTGGAATCCAAGGTGGACTCGCCGACGCACGCGTAAAGAGGATCGGGGATCGAGAAACGGGGGTCGGGGGCCAAAAAAAAACCACCCCCAACCCCAATACCCCTACCCCCAACACAGGCCCGCCCAAACCAAA
>CBHWBX010000470.1:0-3517 GCA_966111935.1 uncultured Gemmatimonadaceae bacterium | reverse complement strand
GGGGGCGTCTTCGATTCAGCGTTATTCGGCGGGGGCGTCGGACTGGCCGGCCGGCGGACCGTCGCCGCCTCCACCTTCGCCCGAAGCATCTCCGCCGGCATCGCCGTCCCCTCCCGAACGGTCACGACGCCCCCGTGAGCGGCGGGCTCCACCACGACGCCCGCGGCGACCGCGACGGCGAGCTCGGTTCTGGGCGGCATCGTCACCACCTTCGGCATCATCGTCGCCGGCGTCGTCGTTATCGCCGCCGTCTTCAGCGCCATCTCCCTCGCTGTCGTCACGCGCCGGACGCTCGACCCGGGCACCTTCCAGACGTGGGCCGCGCGTGAGCTCGCCACCGCCATCGCTCGATGCGGCATCACCCGCTTCGCCTTCGACGCCCTCGGCGGCACTCCCTTCACCGGCTTCGCCACTCGCGCCTTCCTTCCGGCGGCGGCCACGACGCGAGCGACGATTGCGACGCCGCTTACGGCGCGGGGCTGACGGATCGCCGTCGCCCGATTCGCCGACGGCGCCATCGTCGTCGCCGCCCTCCTCGCCGTCTTCGAGATCATCCGCATCATCGGACTGGTCGTCTGCATCGCGGTTGACGGTCGAACGGCTTTCGGCAGCACGCGGGGCAACCACGTCGCGCTCGTCGCCGACACTGGCCGACTTGTTGAGCTCCGTCTCGGTCTCGCCCTCAACCGGAGACGAAGGTCGCGCATCCAACGCGCGCGCGAACGGATCGACGCTGGGCCGGGGTGGCGCAAACGGATCGTCGAGGTCGAGCGGCGACGCCACAATGGGACGTGCTTCCTGACGCGGGCGCGGCTGGCGATCGGGGCGCTCCGTGCGCTCCGCACGTTCCCCGCGAGGCGGCTTGGGCGGACGCGCTTCTGCGGGCGCTGTGCTTTCGGTACGTGGGGCGGCGGCGCGCTCCGCTTCGGTGCGCTCCGGGCGTTCGCGGCGCGGCTTCCCCTGACGATCCGGCTTCTGCTCCGACTTCTCGGCTCGCGGGGCACGCTCCTGGCGCTCGGCTTTCGCCGGCCGCTCGGCGCGTGCCTGATCACGATCGCGATTCTGGTCGCGACCACGTTTCCGCTCGCGCGGCTTTTCCGGCTCCCCGTCAATACCACGAGAGCCATCGCGCTCGCGGATCTTTTCGCGTAGCCGATCGACCGAAAGCTCCGGCGCTTCCTCGCGGCGCTTGCCCGCGCCTCCGCGTCCGCCGCGGCGATCGCTTTCGGGAACTGGCTCAGCGTTGGAACCAACCACCGCCCGTCGACCACGCGCGCCCCACGCCCATTTGAGTGCACTCAACGCATCTCGCAGGGCAATGCGACGGGTTTCGCGCATGCGCACGCCGTAAGTCGGCTCCATGGGTACCGCTTCGACACGGCGGGCGTGCGGCGCGAGGCGCAGCAGCAGGTCCGCGTTGGTCGTCCAGCTGTCTCCGGTTACGAGCGGAGCATCCCCCACGGCGCGGATCGCGTCGCGCAGCGCAGAAATGCGCACGAGGCGCATGGAAGCGGTCGTGTCCTTGACGCCTTCCACTCGCACGAACGGACGCATCGCCCATTGGGCGGCTTTGAAGAGCCGACGGACCGCCACCGGCGCATCAGCAACTCCCATGCGCTCGCCGACCACGAAGTCCGCGCCGCCTTCAAAGCGTCGCGCGAATTCGGGGACGATCCCTGGCGGATCGGTGAAGTCGCCCTGCAGCAACAGCACGGCGTCGCGACGCGGATAGCGCGTCTGTTGTGCGACATGACGCAGCAACCGGTCTACTGCACCCGCATAGCCCAAGTGCCGCTCACCGCGAATCACGGAAACCGGCATGGCCTGCTCGTACTGGCTGGCTACATCGGCCGTCGCGTCAGTGCTCGCGTCGTCATAGACAACGACCTCGTATTCGCGCGGAAATTCGGCGAGAACCGTCCGGATGCGCCAAAGGAGCACCCCGATGGTAGCAACCTCGTTGTGCGCGGGAATTGCGAGGTAGAGCACGGGAACCGGTGAGGGGACGATCACGCCCTACCCGGCGGGCAGGCGTACTGGTGTGCGTCCGAACATAACAGATAGGGGGCTCCAAATGGGCGGCGAATCGGTACGCTGGTGGCGAGGGGCCGCCGTGCGACCCTACTTTGCGAGATGTTCGACGATATCCGAGAGTCCCTCCGCAACCTGTCCGGCCGGCTCGATCCCGACGAGCGCCGCCGTATGACCGCCGGCATGCGTGACGCCCTCATCCATGCGCGTCTGGGGATCAAGGATCTGCAGAGCGCGCTGTCCGCGACGGATGCCCGTTTGGTGGCTGAGCAGAAGGAGCTCGACACCGTGCGCCGTCGCCAGGGGTACGCGGCAGATATCGGCGACAACGAAACGGTGGAGATCGCCGAGAAGTTTGCGCAGCAGCATGCCGAGCGCGTCGCGGTGCTCGAGTCGAAGCGGATGTCGCAGCAGCAGGAGCTCGATCTCGCCGAGCGTGAATACGAAAGCATGTCGGGCGAGTTGAAGCGCATCATGTCCGGGATGGCGCCGCAGGCATCGACGCCGGAATCCGAAGCGCAGCGCGAAGTGGACGCGTTGCTTTCTGATGATCCGATCGAAGCGGCGAGGGCGAGCGCCGAGTCACGCAGTCGCCTCGATGAGCCGATGCGTCGATCGCGCGCCGAGAAGGAAGCCGACGCCGATGCGCGACTGGCTGAGATGAAGCGTCGTCTCGGAATGTGAAAAGGCGGACCTTGTGCGCGTGCGCCTGTGCGTACGCGAGCGTGTGCGGTGCCGTCAACACGCTGAAAGCGCAGAACGTGGCTCGAGCGCCGGTCCAATCGAGTCGTGGTCGATTGGCGGTGACGGGGTGCGCCGGCCAGCCGATCAGCGACATCGTGGTGATCACGCAGCCACCATTTGCGGAGCGTCTGCCGCCCAAGCTCGAGTTTGTTCGACGCACGGTGCGTACGCTGCATACGAACACGCGCGACGAGATCGTGCGCCGCTTTCTGCTGCTCAAGGTGGGCGACGCATGCAATCAGATTCAGCGCGCCGAGTCCGAGCGCATTCTGCGAGCACAACCGTACTTCGTCGACGCGCGCATCCGTGCGTACGATGACGAAAAGGGTGGCGTCCGTCTCGAGGTGGAAACGCGAGACGACGTCAGCCTGCTCTTCTCGCCGGTTGTCGTGGGGAAGTCTCCCTACTTTCGCTCGATGCAGATCGGTGAGGGCAATCTGGCCGGCACGGCGCAGCGCGCGGTGCTGCGCTGGCGCGACGGGCAGGGGTATCGCGATCGGTGGGGCGTTGAGTACGCCAACTATCTCTTCGGCGCGGCGCGAAACGAACTGCGGGTGAATGCGCAGCGCTCGGAGTTCGGGCACAACGCGGACATACAGGTCGTTCGGCCGTACTACACGGACCTGCAACGTGCGGCGTGGGTGGCGAGCTACGGTTCAGCGCGCGAGCCGGCGTGGTTCGGTCGGCCGGGTGATTCGTCGCGTGTCGTCCTCACCTCTCGAGAGTACGGACAGATTGGTGG
>CBHWBX010000469.1:0-3541 GCA_966111935.1 uncultured Gemmatimonadaceae bacterium | reverse complement strand
TGCGGTCGGTGCCGCGCGCAACGCGCTCTCGCTGCTCGACGAGGAAGGGTCGGATGGCCAGAAGTTTTTGGATATCGCGCAGCGCACTGTCGCGCGCGCGGAAAAGCTGCTGGGCGGCGCGCTCGCCGACGCGCCGCCCAGCGACGCCGAGCTAGGCCGGAATGAGCGGGACGATCTCCGACGCACGAGCGAGGGAGATCACGGGGACACCGTCGGCTTCTAGCGCTTCACGCCCCCCCTCTTCGCGGTCGACCAGCGCCAGCACACCGACCACGGTCCCGCCGGCCGCGCGAACGGCATCGATCGCCTTCTTCGCCGAGCCGCCGGTGGTGATGGTGTCCTCGACGACGACCACCCGATCACCGCTGCGAAACGGACCTTCGATGAGCTTGCCGGTGCCGTGGACCTTCGGTTCCTTGCGCACCGTGAACGCGCGCAGCGGCGAGGTGCTCGCGGAGCTCGCGTAGCTCACCGCGCACGCGATCGGGTCAGCGCCCATCGTCAGACCGCCAATTGCATCCACCTGCCAGCCGGCATCGTGAATCGCCGTGACGCCGAGCGGACCGATGATCGCCAAGCCATCGGGGCTCATCGTCGTGATTCGTGCGTCGATGTATAGCGAGGACTGTCGTCCGGATGCTAACGTGAAGTTGCCGCGCTTCGCGGAGCGCGTGGCGAGGAGGGTGATCAGTTCGTCTCGTCGGGACATGAATCGCTGGGCTCAGGACTGGCGAAAGGGTAACCGGCCGCGGGAATCTCACCGGGAAATATGGCGCGTACGTCGTTGGACTGGGTGGCCGCGGACGGGATGGCATTGGGGATCGAGCTCGCGGCGATTGTCGTCATCATCGCCGGGGCCGCGGCGCTGCTCATTCGGCAGCGCCGCCGTCAGGCGCGGGTCGCCGAGCGCTCCGCCGAGCTGGAGCGACTGTACAGCGAGGTCGCGCGCGCGAACACGGCGAAGAGTGAGTTCCTCGCCAACATCTCGCACGAGCTGCGCACGCCGCTGAACGCGATCGTCGGATTCGTCGAGCTGCTCAAGGACGGCGTGTACGGCGAGCTCACGCCGCGGCAGGTGCCGCCCGTCGACCGGATCGCCGCATCGGCCACCCACCTGCGGCATCTCGTCGACCAGGAGCTGGACATCGCGAAGATCGCCGCCGGCCGGCTCGAGGTGCATCCCGAGACGATCGTGCTGCGCCCGTACGTGCTCAACATCGCCAGCGAGCTCGAATCGCTCGTGAACGAGCGCGGGCTGAGCTTCTCGATCGCCGTGGGGGCATCGCTGCCGCGCGTGCGCACGGATCCCACGCACCTGCGACAGATCCTGGTCAACCTGATCGGCAACGCGGTGAAGTACACCCAGGAGGGAGGCGTCGCCGTGCGTGCCCGCATGGTCGGCGGGAGCACCATGCTGTCCGACGCCGGGACGCAGCATCGCCTGACGCCCGAGGATCCGGTGCTCGCGAGCCGGTCGCCCGACGCACGCCAGAGCTGGATCGCGCTCCAGGTCGTCGATACCGGCGTCGGCATCGCGGCGGCGGATCAGGCGCGCATCTTCGACGAGTTCGAACAGGTGAACGCCGGTTCGCGCACCGATTCGATGCAGCGCGGAACAGGACTGGGTCTCGCGATCTCGCGACGACTCGCGCGCCTGCTCGGCGGCGACATCACGCTCGAAAGTCAGGTCGGCAAGGGTTCGACGTTCACGCTCTGGGTGCCGCTGCACCCGACCGATCTCGAGGGCACGCCGACGTCGACTGCGGCCGTCGCCGGCGAGTAGCCTCGTGCGCGCGTCGCGCCGCGCTCAGTCCTTCTTGCGAAAGATCGACGTGAGCTTGGAGACGAGACCGCTCTGTTCCTGCTCCGGCTTGGCCGTTGAGGATTTGCAGAAGTCGGCCGCGAAGGCGAGCACGTCGGGATAGCGCTTCGTCGGCTCCTTGCTCAGCCCGCGCATCAACACGTTCTCCACGACTTGGGGAAAGCGCATCCCCGCCTTCGCCTGGTTGAGCGCGATCGGCGGCTGCGAGAGCAGCTGGGAGAACATCTCGCGCGGCGTCTTCGCCGGAAACGGTAGGCATCCGGTGAGGAGGAAGTACGCGATCGTCGCGAGGCTGTACTGATCGGCGAGCGGACCGACGAGCTCACCGGACAGCGCTTCCGGCGCGACGTACATGAGCGTCCCGACGAAGAAGCCGGCGCGCGTGAGCCGCTGCTCGGGCGCGATGTCGGTGTCGGTGGCGATCCCGAAGTCGAGCAGCTTCACCTGCCGCGTCGCCGGATCGTACATGACATTGTCCGGCTTCAGATCGCGATGCACGATGCCGACCGCGTGCGCCGCGTGCACGGCGTCGGCGATCTGCTTGACGACCGCGCACACTTCGTCGATCGGCAGCGGGCCCTGACGCTTCGCGTACTTCTCGAGGATCTCGCCGGTGGCCCATTCGATCGCGAGGAAATGCATCCCCGGACCGGCTTCGCCGATCTCGATCGTGCGCACGACGTTCGGATGCTGAACGCGCTCGCCGTAGCGCGCCTCGCGCAGAAAGCGCGCGACAGCGGTGCGGTCCTGCCGCAGTTTTTCGCGCAGCACCTTCACGGCCACGGTTCCGTGGTCGGGATGCTGAGCGCGGAAAACAGCAGAAGTCCCGCCTTCACCCACTTCGCTCTGGAGCGAGTAGCCGGCGATCGTTTGTCCGACGAGGTTTTCGCGTGGCACGCGGCAAACCTACCGACCGCCGATAGGGGTGGCAAGCGAACGTATGGGAGACACTCGCTAAGTGCAGACGAGTGTTGCCGATATGCCACATATCGGTCGCGAAAAACCGCGATGTTGTTCGCTTGACAAATTCACAAACTGTTCCTATATAGGGCCCCGCAAGCCGGGTGGCTTGCCCGGCACCGAAGTGCGGGATCGATTCACCCCGTTGGAGGCAGCTGCAATGGCTAGAGGGAAGGTGAAGTGGTTCAATGACGCCAAGGGTTATGGCTTCATCGAACAGGAAAGCGGCGAGGACGTGTTCGTCCATTTCTCCGCGATCACGATGGATGGTTTCAAGACTCTCGCCGAAGGCCAGGAAGTCGAGTTCGAAATCCGGACCGGCGAGAAGGGACTCCACGCCGCGAACGTGACCCGCGTCTGAGCGACGCCTCCACTTAGTGAGCGACCCTGCAGCCGCCCGCCAGCCATCTGGCGGGCGGTGCTGTTTTCCGCCTTCGATTTCGGGGTTGTTCGCGCGGGCGTACAACCTGACCTTTCAGGGATGACGTCGCCCAACCCGCCCCGCCCCACTCCCGTCGCGCCGCCGCCGTCGCCGCGCCTCTTTCTCGTCGACGGCTACGCGCTCATCTACCGCGCGTTCTTCGCGCTGATCTCGCGTCCGCTCACGACGAGCCGCGGCGAGAACACGTCGGCGGCCTGGGGCATCGTCAACTTCCTTCAGCGGCTCGTGACGACGCACAAGCCGGACTACCTCGGCTGGGTGCACGACTCCGGGTTGTCGTTCCGCCACGAGCGGTATCCCGCGTACAAGGCAACGCG
>CBHWBX010000468.1:0-3543 GCA_966111935.1 uncultured Gemmatimonadaceae bacterium | reverse complement strand
GATCCCGCCGAGCCGCGCGCCCTGCGCGACGATCAGCCGCAGCACGTCGGCGCGCTGCGCGCCAAGCGCGACGCGCACGCCGATCTCCTGGGTGCGCTGCGAGACGGCATACGAGATCACGCCGTAGACACCGACCGCCGCGAGCACGAGCGCGATCACGGCGAACGCGCCGAACATCTTGCCGTACAGCGCCTGCTGCCAGTACGAGCGCTCGATGTTCGCCTCCATGCTCAGGACGCGATACGCGGGCAGGAGCGGATCGACTTCCTTCAGCGCGCCGACCACGGTGCCCGTCGCCTGGGTCGGATCGCCGAGCGTGCGGACGACGATCGCCGCGGAGTTCCAGCCACCCTGCGGATACGGCATGTAGCCCTGAAAATTCTGCGGCTCATTCAACGCGATGCCTTTGATGTTCTCGGCGACGCCGACGATCGTCACCCAGCGGCTGGTCGTGTCGTTCGAGCTGCCGAACTTGAAGCGTTTGCCGAGTGCGTTTTGGGGTGACTGCCAGAACTTCTCTGCCGTCGCCCGGCCGACCACCGCGACGCGTCCATTGATCGTCGTGTCGGCCCATTCCTGCTGCGTGAACATCCGGCCGGCGATGATCGGCACCTTCAGCGTCTCGAGATAGCGCGGGGACGTCCAGCGGATCTCGAGCAGCGGCTCCGATCCGAGCTTTACTTCCTGGCGTTCGGGAACGAAGAAGCTGTTGTTGTTGCTGCCGCCGAGCGGAATGTTGTTCGTGATCGAGGCGGCGACGACTCCCGGACGGGCGTTCAGACGCTCGAGCAGGCGATCGAGCATTGCGGCGCGTTTGTACATCGAGTCGTACTGCGGCCCGGTCATCGTGATGCGCATCGTCAGCAGATGGGTCGGATCGAATCCCGGCTTCACGCTCTGCATGCCGACGAAGCTCTTGATGAGCAGCGCCGCGCCGACGAGCAGCACGAGCGACAACGCGACCTCACCGACGACGAGACTCGAGCGCAGACGCTGCCGCGCACGCCCCGCGCTCGATCCGCGCGCGCCCGCATCGCGCAGCGTCTCGTTGAGATTCGGCCGCGCCGACTGCAGCGCCGGCACGAGCCCGAAGAGAATACCCGTTCCGACGGCGACCGCGATCGTGAAGAGCAACACCGGTCCATCCACCGTGAACTTCATCCAGAAGGGAATTCCGCCGAGGATGTTCGCCTTGATCCACTGAAGGAAGAGATAGGCGAAGGCGACGCCGAGCGTGGCCCCGGCGAGCGCGACGACGATGCTCTCGGTGAGCAGCTGCCGCACGACACGCCATGAATCCGCACCGAGCGCGACGCGCACCGCCATCTCCTTCTGTCGCGCCGCCGCGCGCGCGAGGAGCAGGTTGGCGACGTTCGCGCAGGCGATGAGCAGCACGAAAGCGACCGAAGCCATCATCATCAGCAACACTGGACGGAAGTTTCCCGTCTGCTGCTCGCGCAGCGACTTCACCTCGGCGCTCCATCCGGTATTCGAGGCCGGGTACTGCGCGGAGAGCTGCGCCGCGATGCGCGCGACGTCGCCCTGCGCCTGCTCCACGGTGACGCCGGGTTTGAGACGCCCCATCACCTGCCAGGAGTGGTTGCCGCGATTCTGAAGCGGATCCATGCGCATCGGAGTCCACGCGCCCGCCGCGGCGGGAAACTCGAAGCCCGGCGGCATCACACCGATGATCGTGTGCGGCACGCCGTTCACCATCAGCGTCTGCCCGAGCGCGTCGGCCCTTCCCTTCAACCGATCGTGCCACACGCGATCGCTGAGAATGATCACGCGCGGCGCACCAACCCGGTCCTCTTCTTCACGGAAATCGCGGCCGAGCGCGGGCGGAACGCCGAGCGTGTGGAACATCGTCCACGAGACGTTCGCGCCCTGGATGTAGTCGGCGCCGTCGCTGGAAGCGAGGTTGAACGAGGCACCGGTGTAGATCCCCATGCTCTCGAGCGTGCGATTCTCCGCCTGCCAGCTGCGGAAATTCGGATACGACACGGAGTTCATGTGCCATCCGGCCTCCGGCCGCGATTCACCGACAGCGACCAGCTCGTCCGGAGCTCGATATGGGAACGGCCGCAGGAGCAGCGCCCGCACACAACTGAAGATCGTCGCGTTCACGCCGATGCCGAGCGCGAGACAGAGGACGGCAGCGATGGTGAAGGCCGGACTCTTGATCAGGGTGCGGATGGCGAAACGCAGGTCGGAAAACATACGAGTATGTGAATCCGGTCAGGGTGGGTGGAGATGGAGCGTATGACAGGGGATTCATCGAAAAGGTTTCAGAGGGAATGGGGGTTAGGGGCGACGGGTTAGGGAACGGCAAAACGGCGCAACTGCGTCGAACGCAGTTTGCGCCGTTGGTTGTTCCTGACCCCTCGCCCTAACCCCTAACCCCTCTGTCGACGAGATCAGGTATTACCGGCCAGGATGCTCACCCTACCACTTGAGTATACGTCTCAAGAGGCCTCCGATTCCGCGCCCAATCGCCTGCACCGGATCGTTCCGCGGAGCCACGACATTCCCGTTGTCGTCGATCGCGATCTGGTTCTGCGGCGGCGCGCTGTGCAGGTGGCACTCTTCGCGCGGCTCGGTGCCGGGCTTGTACCACTGCGCGACGCGGCGCGGGCACCATTCGGTCGCGAGCTCGCCGCTCTCCGGATCGACGGTCGCCTGCACCATGCCTTCAGGGACAGTGAACGACGAGCCGCGCGGCTCGTGCCATCCGGCCCGGTAGAAGTCGGCCCACGCCGGAGCAGCGAGGCGGCCGCCGCTCGGGTTGTAGGTGATCTGGCGCGGCGTGTCGTAACCGAACCAGATGCCGGCGACGAGCGACGGGGTGTATCCGACGAACCAGACGTCGTTCCCTTCGTTCGTCGTTCCCGTCTTGCCGGCGACCGGGCCGGTGACGCCATAGTCGCGCACGGCCTTGCCGGTACCGTAGTTCACGACACCCTGCAACATCTCCGTGATCTCGTACGCGTCCTTCGGATCCATTGCCGGCGCGCGCTGGTTCTCGGTGCTCCAGAGCAACGTGCCGTCGGGCGCCTCGATGCGCGTGACGAGACGGGGCTTCACGCGCGTGCCGCCGTTCGCGAACGGCGCGTAAGCCGCGACCAACTCCACCGGCGTCACGCCTTCGGCGCCGAGGGCGATCGCCGGCACCGGAGTGAGCGGGCTGGAGATGCCGTTGCGACGCGCCGCCGCGATCACCGCTTTCTCACCGACGGCGCGGCTGACGCGCACCGTCGCCGCGTTCGCGGAAAGGATCAGCGCGCGGGCGAAGGTGATGCGGCCGGCGTAGTTGTCATTGTAGTTCGCGGGTTGCCACACCGTGCGGCCGTACTGGACCTGGACCGGATCGTCGTCGACGGGAGTGCCCGGACCGTAGCCCGCGGCGAGCGCCGCCGCGTAGACGAACGGCTTGAACGCCGATCCCGGCTGGCGCCGCGCATAGAACGCGCGATTGAACTCGCGACGCTGGGTGCGCTTGCCCGGCACCAGCGCGCGGATATCGCCCGTCGTCGGATCGAGCGC
>CBHWBX010000467.1:0-3549 GCA_966111935.1 uncultured Gemmatimonadaceae bacterium | reverse complement strand
CGATCCCCGCTCCCCGATCCCCTCGTTCGGGCGTACATTCGTCCCCGAACCTCCACGAGGACTCCAATGAACCGTCTTGCCTTCATCGCCCTGCTCGCTGCGGCGCCGCTCGTGGCGCAGGAGCCGGCGGGGCGTCCGACGAATGCGCCGCGGCGTGATCCGGGGCGTGCCGGGCCGCCGTCGCCGTATCGCGGACCGATGGATTCGACGCGCGCGCGTGAGCTGTACGTCAGCCGCAACCCCGAGGATCTTCGCGGCTGCGGTGCGCAGTGCCAGCGCCAGATCGACAACAAGCGCCGCACCGACAGCATCTACACGGCGAAAGCGGCGACCGGTGTGTTCGAGTTCCGGAAGATCCGCTACAAGAGCCGTCCCGACGGGCTCGAGGTGCCGGCGTATGTCTTCGCGCCGGTGAACAAGGGCACCGCGAAGCATCCTGCGCTCGTCTGGGTGCACGGCGGCGTGCACGGCGACTGGGACGCGAACCTCTATCCGTTCCTCGTCGAGGCGGTGAAGCGCGGCTATGTGGTCGTGACGCCCGACTATCGCGGCAGCACCGGCTACGGCGACGAGTGGTATCGCCGCATCGATTACGGCGGCAAGGAAGTCGACGACGTCCTCTCGGCGGTCGACTATCTCGCGACGCTGCCGTACGTCGATACGAAGCGCATGGGGATCATGGGCTGGAGCCACGGCGGCTTCATCACGTCGCACATCCTCTTCCGCAACGACAACCCGTTCAAGGCCGGCGCGGCGATCGTGCCGGTGACCAACCTCGTGTTCCGTCTCTCGGATCACGGCCCCGGCTACGCGCGCGACTACGCGTCGGACGAGGGGATCCACGGCATGCCGTGGGAAGTCGGCTGCGGCGAGAAGCGCGATCGCGACTGCATCGACGTCTACCTCGAGCGCTCGCCGGTCTTCCACGCCGAGAATCTCAAGGTGCCGATGCTCGTGCACGTGGCGACGAACGACTGCGACGTCTTCTTCCGTGAAAACCAGCAGATGGTGTACACGCTCCGCGCGCTGCACCCCGAGCTCGCCGAGACGAAGATCTACAAGGACCCGCCGGTCGGCCGCGCCGGCTGTGGCCACACCTTCAGCCGTCGCGTGAACCCCCAGACGCTCGAGCGCGAGGATTCCCCCGAGCAGATCGAGTCGTGGAATCGGACGTGGGCGTTCTTTGCGAAGAATCTGAAATAGGGGGTAGGGGAGCGGGGAGCGGGAATCGGGAATGAACAACGGCACACCGAGTCACTGACCGGTGTGCCGTTTCGCGATCCTCGAATCCCGATCCCCGATCCTACGCGGACCGGCTCTCGTCCAGCTGTCCCTGCAAGCTCACCGGATCGATCTCGCGCGCTTCGCCGGGCGCGAAGGTGTGCAGGCGCACTTCGGTTTTGCGCGCGAGAGCAAGGAAGATTCTGTAGGGGAGGGTCGATCCGGACGACGGCATTCTGCGGTCGGCGCCATCAGGCGCGCTGCTGTCGTAGACTCGCCACAGCTCGCCGTAGCGGCTGACGAGGAAGATCGACGTGAACTGCTGAATGACTCGGGGCTCGGCGCCGTCCTTCGAGGGAAGGACCGCCAGAGCAGCGGCAACGCTGGTGAGAACCATGGTTATTGACTCCGCGGGGGACCCGTCGTCGGATCCGTGACCGGAACTTCACGAGTACAGCTCTATTCCCCGAATATGTGGGTCACCAGGGGAATGCACAACAAGCAGTACGGCGGCCTGGGGGCCAGGTGCTGCATTCTTACAGAATTGTAATGGCCCCCAAGCCGCATCAACGCGTGTTCTTTCCGCCTGTCGAGCCGCGGCGATCGTCCTGCACGAAATGGCTCTGGGCCGGCATCTTGATAGCCGCCAACGACTTGGCGTCGAGCGTCGCACCGTCGGCGACGATGCCTTCGCGATTGAGCAGGTACGCCGTCACGGCGTACGTCTGATCCGCCGAGAGGCTGCCCGGCGCCGTGAGTGGCATCGCGCGGCGAATGTAGTCGTAGAGCGTCGTCGCGTACGGCCAGTAGTTGCCGATGGTGCGCGGAATTTTCGGATCGCTCGCGAAGTTGAACACGCCCTTCGGACCGCCGAGCAGCTGCGGATACGGCGGCTTTCCCTCGCCGTTCGCGCCATGACACGACGCGCACGCCGACGCATAGATCGGCGCACCCTGCTCGGGCGTGCCGCTCCCCGCCGGCAGTCCTGCGCCATTCGGCGACACGTCGATGTTCTCGGCCGCGATCATCGCCTCCGACGCCGGCCGCCCGATCCCAAACCGCTTCGGATTCTTGTCGCCCAGATAGTCGAGCCGCGAATCCAGCTTGCATGCCCCGGCAAAGAGAACCGCCGCGGCGACGATCACCCATCTCGATCCCCGACTCCCGATTCTCGATCCCCGACTCCCGATTCTCGATCCCCGACTCCCGATCCTCGATCCTCTCATGTATTCGCCTCGAACGTCACGGTCCCGTCGCGCGCGACGCGCCAGCCGCGAATGGAGTTGAAGTGATAGTCGGTGCCCGGCCCGCGCACCGCCTTCAGCTGCGCGAGCGTCGGCTGCACGTACCCGGTATCGTCGACGGCGCGGCTCATGAGAAAACTCTCATTGCCGGTCCACTCCCACATGTACTGGAAGCGCACCGCCGCCTTCGACGAGAGGGGCGTCAGCAGCTCGGCGTTCGCCCAGGTCCGGCCGCCGTCGGTGCTCACGTCGACGCGGCTGATGCGTCCGCGTCCGCTCCAGGCGAGGCCGCTGACCGCGCGATACCCCGGCGTGATCTTCTCCGGATAGGCGGGGCTCGTGATGATCGACTTCGCGTCCATCTCGAAGCTGAAGATTCGCGCCTTGTCGCCCGGAAGCGGATCGGTGTACTTCGACGTCTCCCAGCGCGTCATGAACGGCTCGGTGCCGAACTTCAGGCGACGCAGCCATTTCACGTTGGTGTTGCCCTCGTAGCCGGGGAGCAGCAGGCGGATCGGAAAGCCCTGCTCGGGACGCAGGGGCTCGCCGTTCTGCGCCCACGCGACCATCGCGTCGTCGCGCCCCTTGCTCACCGGGATGCTGCGGGCCATCAGGCACGCGTCGCCGCCCTCGGCAAGGAACCACGACGCGTCGCTCTTCACGCCGACCTCGCCGAACAGCACGGAGAGCGGAACGCCCGTCCACTCGCTGTTGCTCAGCATCCCGTCGACCTGCTGCGGCGTCATGTCCGGCTTCGGCGTGCGATACGCCGAGCGCCCGTTGCCGGCGCACTCGACGAAGTGCATGCGGGTGACCGACGGGAAGCGCTTGAGATCGGCGACCGTGAGCTCGATCGGCCGATCGACGAGGCCGTGGATGAGCAGCGTGTGCTTCGTCGGATCGATCGTCGGGATGCCGGCGTGGATGCGCGCGAAGTGCAGGTCCGACGGCGTGATCGTGCCGGCGAGATCCTGGAGCGGCGTCAGCGTCGTGCCGGTGATCTCGCCGGTCGGCGTGCGCTGCGGGTTCACGAACGGCGAGCGCGTCCCGACGGCGGTCGTCGGGCTGCCGGGGATCTTCGTCG
>CBHWBX010000466.1:0-3560 GCA_966111935.1 uncultured Gemmatimonadaceae bacterium | reverse complement strand
GCCGATCCTCGAGGACGCGAAGCGCCAGAACACGCCCGTCATCATCGCCGGTGACTTCAATACGAACCCGTTCTACTGGGTCTCCCACTGGCTGCCGCTACCGACCGCTGGGCATCAGGCCACGGTGCTCGAATCGCTCGTGCGCTCGTACGGCTTCGATACGCCGGTCGCGGAGAGCGGCCCGACGCATCGCTACATCGGCATGAAGCTCGACGCGATCTACACGCGCGGCTTCGACACGAAGTACTTCGGCACCGCGCACGCCCGTGACGTCTCGGACCATCTCGCACTGTGGGCGACGATGAGCTCCAAGCCGACGCCGGCCCCCGCGCGCGAGCCGACGCGGATGGCAGCGCCGCACTCCGTCGCCGCCTCGCAGTAACCGCTCGGTTGTCCGCACGTCCGCACTCCATCGCCGCCTCGTAGTAACCGCTGGGTGTCCACGTCCGCACGCCGGACGGCAACTGGGACAGAAGGCGACGTTTGAAAATGGGGTCCGACCCCATCAGTCATCGCCGGCTCGTAGTAACCGGCCGGTTGTCCGCACGTCCGCGCGCCGGACGGCAGCTCGGACAGAAGGCGACGTTTGAAAATGGGGTCCGACGCCATTTCAGTCACTGCGTGCGACTTCTCCTTGTCTGTTCCTCCTTTCGTTCCGGCCGCTTACGAGATTCTCGCCAAATAGGCCTTGCGCCGGCGTCGCGGAATGAATATTCATTCCCTCGTGACGCCGCCGCGCCGAGACTCAGCTGCAACCCTCGCCAAGCCTGGTGAGAAGCGCAGCGCCGACCCGCGCGGGGTCTCGGGCGACAAGCGTGCGAGCGGCGACAAGCGCGCCACCGGCGACAAAGCCGAGCGGCGCGAGGTCACCGACAAGCGCGAAGCGATCATGAACGCGGCCCTCGACCTCTTTGTCGAGCGCGGCTTCTACGGCACGGCAGTGCCCGAGATCGCGGAGAAGGCTGGCGTCGGCGCGGGCACCATCTATCGCTATTTCGAGTCGAAAGAAGCGCTCGTCAACGCGCTCTATCGTCAGGAGAAGGAGCGGTTCGGTCAGCTCACGATCCAGAATTTCCCGACGGGGAATGTCACGGCGCGCGAGCTGTTCCGCGGCATGTGGATGAAGATGGCGAAGTTCGCGATCGAGAATCCCAAGCCGTTCGTCTTCATGGAGCTGCATCACCACGCGCCGTATCTCGACGCCGAGAGCCATGCCCTCGAAGCTCGTATGAACGCGCTCTTCTCCGGCGTCGTCGTTGCCGCGCAGTCGCGTGGCGAGCTCAAAGCCGGTCCGCCCCAGCTGCTCATGAGCCTCGTCATGGGCGGATTTGTCGGCGTCATCCGCGGCTGCCTCGAGACGGCGGCCAAGCTCGAGGACGCCAACTGGGCGTTCGCTGAACAATGCATGTGGGAGGCGATTCGCGCCTAACCCTCGTTACTCTTTCCCTTTTTTGGTCTTACGACGGAATGAATGTTCATTCCCATCACCTCTCAAGGAGCCTCTCTATGTCGAGCTCGTCCAAGATTGTCCTTATCACTGGCGCCACCGCGGGCATCGGCCGCATGACTGCACTGCACCTCGCGAAGCGCGGCCACCACGTCATCGCGACCGGCCGCAAGTCGGCTGAGCTCGCGACACTGAAGCAAGAAGCGACGGCCGCCGCGGCTCAGTCAGCGACGGGTCGCATCGACACGCTCTTGCTCGACGTCACCTCGCTCGCATCGATCACGGCGGCGGTCACCGCGGTCGAATCGCTGACGGCGGGTAAGGGCATCGACGTGCTCGTCAACAACGCGGGCTTCGGCGTGCTCGGTCCGACGAGCGAAGTCAGCGACAGCGACATGCGCCGTCAGTACGAGACGAACGTGTTTGGCCTCATGAATGTGACGCGCGCGTTCCTGCCGAAAATGATCGAGCGTCGTAACGGTCGCGTCGTCAATGTCTCGAGCGTCGGCGGTCGCGTCACCCTGCCCTACTTCGGCGTCTACAACTCGACCAAGTATGCCGTCGAGTCGCTCTCCGATGCGCTTCGTTACGAGCTGCGTCCGTTTGGCATCGACGTTTCGCTCATCGAGCCGGGCGTCATTCGCACGAACTTCGAGGCGACGGCCGTCCAGAACCTCGGCGCGTTCGCGAGCTCGCCGTATGCGAAGGCGATCGGCCGCTACGAGCAAATGTCGAAGGCCGCGGACCGCTTCGCGTCGGAGCCGATCGTGATCGCAAAGGCGATTGCGCGCGCTGTCGAAGCTCGCCGTCCTGCCGCGCGTTACGTCGCGCCGTTCTCGACGAACTTCGCCATCCTTGCCACGCGTGTTCTCCCGACGCGCGTCGTCGACTGGGCTGTTCGCAAGATCGCGTTTCTGACCGACAAGGGCCTTGGCCTCGGCGGCCCCACGCAAGCGAAGCCTGCCGACATGCCGCTGCCCGTCGCGAAGCCCGTCGTCGAGACGCGCGCGACTGCGCCGAACTAACAACCGCGCCGACGTCGTAGTGGCCGCGGCCGCGCCGACGTCGTAGTGGCCGCGGCCGCGCCGAACTAAGGCCCGTTCGCGCCGATGTCGTAATGTCGCGCGACCTGCGCTTCAGAGAGCGCGCGCGGATAGATTGCGACTTCGTCGAGAATGCCGGCCACGAACATCTGGTCCATCTGCGATGCGGCGCCGATCACCGCCGGCGTCGCGACCGCGGGCATGAGGGCTGTGTCGCCGACGCGCGGCACCGCGAGCGCACCGTCCTTGTACAGCGCGAGCTCGCTACCGTCGTACGTTCCGACGAAGTGGTACGTCGTTCCCTCGACGACCGACGTCGCCATTGTCCGCGTGTTCTGCGCGCCGATGGATCGCTCGACGTACACGCCGCCCTGATCGTTGAACAACATGTAACCGTCGTCGGGCATGTTGCCGAGCCGCGTCTGCTTCGCGATGAGACTCTCGTAAAGCGAGAGATCGGCGGGTCGATACCAGAGCTCGACCGTGTACGGCGCACGGTTTAGAAAACCGAAGTTGTTGCCGAGCGTGATGCAGCAGCTCACGCCATCGAACTGGGCGGCGAGGTTCGAGTCCCCCGCGATCGCCGCCGGTTGATTACGGTTACACGAGCCGACGAACGTCCCCGGCGTCATCGAGGATTCATCGGCGGCGCTGGCCCCCGTGTCACCGAGACGCCAGTAGCCGACGGGCCCGTCCGCCATCACGGTATCGCGATAGGCCACGCGCGCCGCACCGTCGAGCAGACCCGACGTTTGGCCGTCGACACCGCCACCGGGGCCGTCGAGCGGGTCGAATCCCACCCGCCCACAGCCTGCTATCAGGACGACCGCCACCGCCCGCACGGAGCCATTGTATGCCAGCTGCCGGGCCGTGTGCTCGACAACTTGCGGGACGTCGCCTAGAGTCCCCCGCCTGTATGGCCACCGACGACGAAGACTTTGCCGCAATGTTCGCCGAGAGCGAGAAGGATAAGCCGCGGACCAAGCGTCCGAAGGTCGGCGACCTCGTCAAAGGCAAAGTCATTACCGTCGGAAAAGAGGCGGTATTTGTCGACCTCGGAGGAAAAGCCG
>CBHWBX010000465.1:0-3582 GCA_966111935.1 uncultured Gemmatimonadaceae bacterium | reverse complement strand
GAGCTCATCGCCAACCTCCCCGACGAATGCCTCTCCTTCGGCTTCGGCACGTCCGCTTCGCTCGGCAGACCGGTGCGCGAAGGGATGGTCGTCGTCGATCCGGCGCGGACCGCGATCCAGCCCGCCGGCCCGGCGCCGACCCTCCCGAACGGGATGCCGGCCTGCACCGCCTCCAACTACAACATCTGCTGGGTGCTTCTGTATAACAACCCGGACTTCATCGATCCGGAGAACCCGTGGGCTTCACCCGGGCGCCTCATCGTCGGCGGCGGCTACAACACGGCATATCCGCTCACGGTGACGTTCCGGTACAATGGCAAGGTGGTCTACTCGGGAACGGCGTCGGATCCCAATCACGTTCCCTATCCGCCGATGGTCAAGCTCACCGGTGTGGTCGACGGCGATGAGGTGGTGTATTCGGCGACGGTCACGGACAGCAAGGGTGTGACGCTGACCACGGCGACGAATGGATGGGTCGTCGGCACCACGGCCTACGGCGATGCGCTTCGCCGCCGCGAGCTCAATCGCACGCTGCGCGAAGCGATTCGCAAGGGCGACCGGTCGGCGCTGCCGAAGCTCGTCGAGCTGCGCAAGGAGATCAGGAAGGACATGCTGGCGCGTCAGACGCCGAAGGCCGGAAGGAACTGACGCAAACGAGCGGGCTGGCCGGGGGCCCGCTTCGTCGTGACGAAACCGACAGCCGGTCGTGATTGGAGAGCTGGGACGTGCGCGCAGCTTGATCGTGCCCAATCCCTGTCGTCTCCCACCGACCGCCCGCGATGAAAGTCCTCCTCCCGTCATTGCTCCTCGCCACGCTCGCCGCCTCGGCGGCGGCGCAGACGCCGATCACGCCATCGCTGCCGCCGCGCACGCCGCTTCCCTCGGAAGCCGCATCCGCCGGCATCACCCGCTTCTCGTTCATCGCCTATGGCGATACCCGCGGCCGCCACGACGGCACGCAGCTCCAGGCCGAGCATCAGCTCGTGGTCGAATCGATGCTCGCGACGATCGCGCGCGCGAAGACGCCGGCCGATTCGATCCGCTTCGTCGTCCAGAGCGGCGACGCCGTCGTCGACGGGTCGATCGCGCAGCAGCTCGCGGTGAGCTACATCCCGCTCATCAATCGCCTCACCCAGGACGGCAACGTCCCGTACTTCCTCGCCGTCGGCAACCACGACGTTGGCAGCGCCAAGGAGACGGCGAACGCGCGCCGCATGAAGGGGCTCGAGAATTATCTCGCCACGAATTCGCGGCTCATTCCCGCGGACGGATCGCCGCGCCGGTTGAACGGCTATCCGGTCTACGCCTTCGGGTACGGCAACACTTTCTTCCTCGCGCTCGACTCGAACATCCCGGAAGACTCGATTCAGCTCGCGTGGGCGGAGCAGCAGCTCGCCGGGCTCGATCGGAACCGCTACGTGAACATCGTCGCGTTCTTCCACCATCCCGCTTTCTCGTCGGGGCCGCACGGCGGCGCGCAGATCGAGTATCAGGCGTCGATGGTCCGCGCGAAGTGGATGCCGCTCTTCCGCAAGCATCACGTGCGCCTGCTGCTCACGGGGCACGAGCATCTGTTCGAGCACTGGGTCGAGCGGTACAAGGATGAGACGGGGACGCACCGCATCGACCAGATCGTGAGCGGCGGCGGCGGGGCGCCGCTTTATGCCTATGTCGGCGAGCCCGATCTCACCGAGTACCGTCGTGCCGGCACCGCCCAGAGCGTGACGGTCGAGCACCTCGCCAAACCGTCGGTCGATCCGGGAGGCAATCCGTTCCACTATCTCGTCGTCCACGTCGACGGCGATGACGTCTCGATCGAGGTGGTCGGCGTCGACTGGGGGCGCGGGTTCGCACCGTACCGTTCGAGCGGCACAACGTTGCGCGACAGAAAGCCGTAGCGGCTTCCGTTCGCCAAAACGGCGAGCGATCATATCGATCATGGTCGCTCGCCGAAGAGTAGTGCTCGCCTCGATCGCGGCGTTCAGTTTCTCCCTGCCGCTCGCCGCCCAGGAACAACCCGCCGGACTCACGCCCCCAGCATGGGCGTACCCGACGTCGTCCGCGCCGTACGCGCCGGTCCGTCCGCCGTACGACACGGTGAAACGCATCACGCTTCCCGGCAGCGCGCAGTCGTTCACGCTCGCGCAGATCAAGAACTCGTACAGTGTCCCCGACTGGTTCCCGGACACGCATCCGCCGATGCCCGATCCGGTCGCGCATGGCGTGCCGCGCAAGGTGGCCGCGTGCGGCTTCTGCCATCTCGCCGACGGCCAGGGACGCTCCGAGAACGGCGCGCTCGCCGGACTCACCGCCGACTACATCGTCGAGCAGGTGAAGGACTTCCGGAGCCGCAAGCGCAAGGAGGCCATCCCGCGCTGGGGCTTTCAGACGACGATGGAGAACATCGCCGACAGCGTGAGCGATCGCGATCTCGAGATCGCGGCGGAGTACTTCGCGTCGATCCGCCCGAAGCCGCGCGTGAAGGTCCTCGAGCGCACCGAGATCCAGCGCTCGTATCAGGCGAACGGCCTCAGCGCGCTGCACCCCGACGGCGGCCTCGAGCCGCTCGGCAATCGCATCGTCGAGATCACCGAGGACATCGAGCGCCACGACCTGCGCGATCCGCGGACGGGCTTCATCGCCTACGTGCCCGTCGGCAGCATCGAGCGCGGCCGCAGGATCGCCCACGCAACGGGGAAGGACGCCTCGCGCGCCTGCGTCACCTGCCACGGCGACAACCTGCTCGGCAAGGGCCCGGCGCCGCTCATCGCCGGACGCTCGCCGGCGTACGTCCTTCGCCAGCTCATGGCCTTCAGGAACCACACGCGCAACGGTCCGTCGAGCGGCCCGATGCAGACGGTCACCGCACCGATGACCCTCGACGAGATGATCGCGGTGTCCGCCTACGTCGGGTCCCGGTTGCCGAAGTAACGCACCGGTACGTCGCTTGCCGATCTCCGCGCTCCATTCCTTCCGACGGAGCGCAGATGTCGAAGCAGGATGAAACGAACAATCCCGACCACGCCGACGACAGCGCGTCGAAGCGAGGCCATGGCGCCCACGGCCGCGGTCACGGCAGCGAAGAGAAGCTCGACCCCGATGTGAGCCAGCCGGACTCGGCGAAAGGCTCTGAGCGCGGCTCGTCGGGTTGGGGAAGCGAGAGCGCCGGCGGATCGACGTTCGACAAGCGGCCGCCGAAGTAAGAACGGCAAACACGCGAAGGGATGAGCGAAACCCGCGAACATGGCCTCGCTGCCATCTTCGCGGGTTTCTATCGTTGCATTCGCGCGTTCGTTCTATCTGTCCATCGTCACCGACGACTTGTTCATCGAGCCGTATTTCTCGAACCAGCTCCGCAGATACAACTGCGTCCGCAGGAAGTTCGAGGGGGTCGACGACGTGCCGTGATACTCGTTGTTCATCCGGATCATCGCCGTCGGCACGCCGCGCATCTTGAGTGCGCGATAGTACTCCTCGATCTGCGGAATCGGCGTGCGCAGGTCGAGCACACCCGTCATCAGCAGCGTCGGCGTCTTGACGTTCCCGACGTACATGATCGGCGAGCGGCGCAGGTACTCGCTC
>CBHWBX010000464.1:0-3590 GCA_966111935.1 uncultured Gemmatimonadaceae bacterium | reverse complement strand
GCCGTCTACCTCTTCGCGAACGGCACGATGGCGAAGCAGAATCGCTGGCTCGAAGCCGCTGCGCGCGACGCGACGCTCACGTACACGCAACTCCGCGACTACCTGCACGGCGATCTCGGCGCTCCCTATCTGCTCGCCGTTCGGGTTGCGTGGAACCAAACCGCGTCCCTGAACTCGCTGGCGGCGCCACGTCGGAAGCGCAACGCGCTCGGGCGCCTGCCCGTCGGCGAATGGGGGTGGCTCTAATGACGACCGCCACGCTCGACCTCATGGAGCGCCTCCGCGACTCGCTCAACGAGCGCGCGATCACGCCGGCGCCCGCGCCTGGCGTCTATCCCGACACGCCGATGGAGCTCTACCATCGGTGGGAAGCGGCGTCGAACAGCCGCCTGTCGCAGCTGCTTCGCTCGCCGGCGCATCTCGAGGCGTATCTCGACGAGCCGCAGAAGGATACGCTCGCGCTCAAGCTCGGCCGCGCGATCCATACGGCCATCCTCGAGCCGGACAGCTTCGACTCCAACTTCGTCATCGCCGGCACCTGCGAGGAAACGAAGAAGGACGGGAACCGCTGCACGAACGACGGCAAGGTGTTCGACGCGAAGAAGGGATGGCTCTGCGGGGTGCACGGCAAGAACGCGATCGCCCTCGACGATCGGCGCCTCGTGCTGACCGCCGACCATTACGCGACGTGCAAGGGTGCGCGCGACAGCGTGCACACGACCTATCGCGCGGCGAGCCGGCTGTTGCGTGGTGACGGCCGCGTCGAGCTCTCCGCGGTTTGGAACCACGGGGACGTGCGGTGCAAGGGGCGGTTCGACCGGCACAGCCCAGGCATCGCAGGCGGCGCGATCGTCGATCTGAAAACGACGATGAACGCGAGCAAGCGGGAGTTCGAACGCTCGATCTTCACGCACGGCTACTTCCGCCAGGGCGCGTTCTATCTGCGCGGCGCGCAGGCGCTCGGCATTCCCGCCGAGCACTTCGTCATCATCGCTGTGGAGAAGGAGCCCCCATACGCCGTGGGCGTCTACCGCCTGACCGAAGGCGCGATTGACGCCGGCGAGCAGCAGCTCGTGGCGCTGCTCCAGCGCTACGCCGAGTGCATGTCGGCCGGGACGTTCCCCGGCTATCCCGATCGTGTCGAGGACATCGCCCTGCCGGATTGGGGCTGGAAGGTCATCGACGACAGCCTTCCCACGTTTGGCACCAACTACGAGGTCACGCCGTGAGCAACGCCATCGAGCAGGAAACGTCCCCCGTGCGCGTCGTCGAATCGACGGCCCTCGCGCCGATCAACAGCAACGAGCCGAGCGGATCGATCTCGGCGTTCGCGTCGAGCAGCAACTACGAGGCGGCGAAGAAGATGGCCGTCGCGCTCTCGCGCAGTTCCATCGTCCCGAAGGAGTACCGCGGTGACGACGGCGTGGCGAACTGCATCGTCGCGCTCGAACTCGCGGGCCGCACCGGCGCGAGCGTGATGATGGTCATGCAGCACATGCACGTCATTCAGGGGCGTCCGAGCTGGTCGGCGACGTTCCTCATCGCCTCGGTTAATTCGTGCGGTCGCTTCACGCCGCTCCGCTTCGAGACGACCCCGGGCAAGCTGCCGACCGATCCCGAGTTCGCCTGTCGTGCGGTCGCTCGTGATCGTGCGTCCGGCGACGTACTCGAAGGCGAGTGGATCACCTGGGCGATGGTGAAGGCCGAGGGCTGGCTCGCCAAGGCGGGCTCGAAGTGGAAGACGATGCCCGGGCAGATGTTCCGCTATCGCGCGGCGAGCTTCTGGACGCGCACCTACGCGCCGGAAATCTCGCTCGGCATGCACACGACCGAAGAGGTCGAGGACTTCGAAGCGCCGCACGCCCCGAGCGCCCGCACGCGCGATCTCAACGAAGCGCTGCGCGCGGCCGAGGGGGCGAAGACCCTCGCCGGCGACGTCGATCCGCCGACGGACGTCGAGGCGGAAGTCGAGGCGGCGTCGTCCGAGTCGATCGAGGACGAGATCCGGCGTGAGGCGCAGGAAGCGGCGGAAGAAGAGCAGCGCGCCAAGGGACGCGGTCGCTAATGCGCGTCTTCCAGTGCCCGGGCGCCTACGCGCGCTTCGTCGTCTCGTCGATCGCCATGACGCTGGCCGAGATCCAGCGCGACATGGACCGTCGCAGCGATGACCACCCTGGCGTCCGGGCGCTGGCTCCGATCCCGGACGTCATGATCGATCCGGAGAACACCGAACACGTCGCCATCCTCATCGGCGGCACGGACCACGAACGAGCCCTCGAAGAATTTCTGTGGGCGGGAGCTACGGTATGAGAATCGTCAAGTTGGAAGCCGCGAACATTCAGGCGCTGCGCGCCGTGGAACTCGAGCTGCGCGACGGCGTCGTGCAGATCCGCGGGAAGAACGGCGCCGGCAAAAGCTCGCTGCTGAACGCGCTCGCCTGGGCGCTCTGCGGCAAGGACGCGATCCCCTCGACGCCCGTTCGCAAGGGCGAAGAGGCGGCGATCATCAAGCTCGATCTCGGTGACGTGAAGGTGACGCGCCGCTTCCGGGCGGACGGGGATTCGACGCTCGTCGTCGAGTCGCAGGACGGGGCACGATTCCCCTCGCCGCAGAAGATGCTCGACGCGCTCGTCGGCCGCGTCTCGTTCGATCCGCTCAAGTTCGCGATGGCCGACGCGAAGGTGCAGTTGGAGACGCTGCGCGGGCTCGTCACGCTCGACGTCGACATCGAGGACCTCGAGCGGCAGAACGAGCGTGACTACATCGAACGTCGCTCGTGGAACGCCAAGGTCGAGTCGCTCAAGGAGCGGGCCAAAACATTGGGCGAGCAGCTCGTGCCCGAGATGGACGTCACGCCGGTCGACGTCGAGGCGCTCACGGCGAAGATGACCGAGGCGTCGGAGCACAACGCCAGCCTCGACCGCATTCGTCACGAGCGCGCGAGCATCGCGCAGAGCATCGAGTCGTGGCGCGCACTCGCGGCCGAGAAGCGTGCGACCGCCGAGCGACTGATGGCCGAGGCGGCGGATCTCGAAGAACGAGCGACGAATCGCGAGAACGTTCTTCGGAAGGCGCCGGCGCTCGGTGAACCCATCGACGTCTCCGCGCTGCGCCTCGAAATCAACGCCGCCCTCCGTGAGAACGCCGAGCGCGATGCGCAGGCTCGCGTCCGCGCGCAGCACGAAGTCGTGTCAAAGGATCTTGAGGCGGCGACCGCGCAGGCGATGTATCTGACCGAGGCCATGCGGACGCGCGTGAAGCGAAAGCAGGACGCGATCGCCAACGCGGCGATGCCGGTCCCGGGCCTCAGCTTCAGCGACAAGGAAGTGCTGTTCAACGGCGTGCCGCTCGCGCAGGCGTCGTCGGCCGAGCGGATCCGCGTGTCGGTGGCGATCGCGATGGCGCTCAACCCGAAGCTGCGCGTGGCGCTCATCCGCGACGGCTCGCTGCTCGACGAGGATTCGCTCGCGATGATCGCCGAGATGGCCGACGCCAACGACTTCCAGGTGTTCATCGAGCAGGTGGGGAACGGCGGCAACGTCGGGATTCTGATCCGCGACGGCGAAGTGGCGGCGAGGGGCGGCGGGGGC
>CBHWBX010000463.1:0-3598 GCA_966111935.1 uncultured Gemmatimonadaceae bacterium | reverse complement strand
ATCGCGCAGGTGCCCGACGTCACCCGTTTGCTCGACCGGCTCGAGGACGCGGGGCTCATCGCCCGCGAGCGCAGCACGACTGATCGGCGACTCGTCGCGACGCACATCACGGCTGCCGGACTCGCGCTTTTGGAAAAACTCGATGCGCCGGTCTTTGAAATGCACCGGGAGCTGCTCGGACACATGTCCGAGGAACAGCTTCGGACGCTGATCGATCTCCTCGCGGTGGCGCGAGAAAAGGCTTGTAAATAAAACCCTATTGCGTGTTGTCACACGCAACGACTTTCGAAACGAGGCTCTCATGGCTGGTCGGACCAACACATCCCGTGTCGATACCGCGCTCCTGCTGCTGCGCCTGGGCTTTGGCGGAATCATGATCGCCCATGGCGCACAGAAGCTGTTCGTGTTCGGAATGGCGAACGTCGGCCACGGGTTCGCGCAGATGGGTCTTCCGGCGCCCGGCATTCTCGGCCCGGCCATCGCGCTGCTGGAGTTCCTCGCACCGATCGCGCTGTTCATCGGTCTGCTCACGCGCCTCGCCGCGCTCGGACTCTTTCTCGACATGCTCGGCGCGATCGTCTTCGTGCACTCGAAGAGCGGATTCTTCGCGCCGCAGGGGATCGAGTTCCCGCTCGCGCTGGCGATCGGATATCTCGTGCTCGTGATCGCGGGACCGGGTGCCTACTCCATCGACGCGGCGATATCGCACAGGCGGTTCGCACGAGCTTAATCATATGGCCAAACAAGAATACGGCATTCAGCCGAAAGGCTATCGTCTTCCGGACGCGACGCATCTCGGACGCGTCCGGCTCCAGGTCGCCGATCTCGAGCGCTCGATCGCGTACTACGAGATGGTGCTCGGCCTGCGCGTGATCGATCGCACGAACGACATCGCGCGGCTCGGACCACAGGGCGACGATCACGTGATCGTCGAGCTGCACGAGAAGTCGGGCGCGCGGCCCGTGGCGCGCCGCGGCAACATCGGACTCTATCACTTCGCGGTACTGCTTCCCGATCGCGCATCGCTCGGACGCTTCGTGCGTCACCTCGGCGAGATCGGCGCCTACGCGGGGATGTCCGATCACTTCGTGAGCGAGGCCGTCTATCTCACCGATCCTGATGGACTCGGCATCGATCGCGCCCGCGATGCGTGGCGTGCGACGGACCGGCAGCTCGAGATGACGACGACTCCGCTCAACGTCCCCGATCTCCTCGCCGCGGCCGGCGATACGCCGTGGGCCGGCGCGCCGCCGGGCACCGTGCTCGGACACGTGCATCTCTACGTGCGCGATCTCGAGAACGTCGAGCGCTTCTATCACAATGGTCTCGGCTTCGACAAGGTCGTGTGGAACTATCCGGGCGCGCTCTTTCTCTCGGCGGGCGGATATCACCATCACCTCGGCACGAACACCTGGGCCGCGGGCGCGCCGCTCTCGACGGACGACGACGCGCGGTTGCTCGAGTGGGAGATCGTCGTGCCGACGGCGCAGGACGTGCGCGAGGCCGCGGACGCGATCGAGAGTGCCGGCTATCTCGCCGAACGGAACGGTCAAACGGCGAGCGCGCAGGATCCGTGGGGGACGCGCTTGAGGCTGATCGCCGCCGCGTGACGAACGGCCCCCGACTTGCCCCCGCTCCGGGTCGATGACAAACCAACCGGAGCGGCACGGCATCGGCCGAGCCCTGCGCCATCGCAACTATCGCCTGTTCTTCAGTGGACAGAGCGTCTCGCTGATCGGCACCTGGATCACGCGCATCGCCACGAGCTGGCTCGTCTACCGGCTCACCGATTCGGCGTTGCTCCTGGGGCTCGTCGGCTTCGCCGGACAGATTCCGACGCTGCTGCTCTCGCCGATCGCCGGCGTGATCGTCGATCGCAGAAATCGACATCGCATTCTCATCTGGACGCAGGTGCTGTCGGCGGCGCAATCGCTTGCGCTCGCGCTGTTCGCGTTCACGGGCGCGATCACCGTCGGATGGATCATCGCCCTCCAGGTACTGCAGGGGATCATCAACGCGTTCGACACGCCGGCGCGACAGGCGTTCGTCATGCAGATGGTCGCCGACAAGGCCGACCTGCCGAACGCGATCGCGCTCAACTCGACGATGGTCAACGGCAGCCGCATCATCGGTCCGTCGATCGGCGGCATCATCATCGCCGCGGTCGGGGAAGGGTGGTGCTTCATGATCGACGCGATCTCGTACGTCGCGGTGATCCTGTCGCTGCTCGCGATGGAGGTGAGCGACGAGAAGCCGAAGCCGAGCGGCGACAGCGTGATCGAGGAGTTGCGCGACGGATACCGGTACGTATCAGGCTTTGCGCCGGTGCGGACGGCACTGATCCTTCTCGCGATCGTCAGCGCGATGGGAATGCCGTACACCGTGTTGATGCCGGTGATCGCGTCGACGGTGCTGCACGGCGGCGCGCACACCCTCGGCTTCCTCATGACCGCGTCGGGGCTGGGTGCCGTCGCCGGCGCGCTGTACCTCGCGTCGCGCCGCAGCGTCCTCGGACTGGGCCGTGTGATGACGATCGCGACGCTGACGTTCGGCGCGGGGCTCGTCGTGTTCGGGCTCGTGCGCTCGCTCTGGCTCGCCCTGCTCGTGCTGCCGTTCGTCGGCGCGGGCTTCATGGTCGAGATGGCGTCGACGAACACGATCCTCCAGACGATCACCGAGGAACGCCTGCGCGGCCGCGTGATGGCGTTCTACACGATGGCGTTCCTCGGGACGGCGCCGATCGGGAGTCTCATCGCCGGCGTCGCCGCCGATCGGATCGGCGCGACGAACACGATCGTGCTCGGCGGCATCGCCTGCATCGCCGGTGGCGTCTGGCTGCTCATCCGTCTGCCGAAGATGCGCGAGCTCGTGCGACCGATCTACATCGAGCGCGGCATTCTCTCGGCGATGCAGGTGGAGGCGACGAAGACCCTCCAGGCGCCATAGCCGAGATCAGATCGTCGGCGTTCGCGTGCTGTCGACCGTGACGGTCGAGCGGTTGCGACGGCGCAGGCCGAACAATCCGAGCAATCCGAGAACGCCAAGCCATCCCCAGCTGTGGCCGCGCTGGCCGCCGCCGGTTGCGGTCTGGTCGAGCGTGCCGCCGGCGGTGCCGTATCGACCGCTGTCCCTCGCGGTGCTTGCGCCGCTATCGAGCGCGCCAGTGCTCGGGTTGCCGGGGATCAGCGCAGCGCTTCCGCCAGTCGCGCCGGTGACCGTTCCCGTCTGCGGCATGCCGGGAGTCGTTGGGTTCGGAGTACCGACGCCGGGTGTCGTCGTGCCCGCCGGCGGCGTCATGCCGGGTGTGGTCATACCTGGCGTCGCCGTTACCTGGGGCGGCGTAGCCGGCGCGGTAGTTCCGGGCGTGGTCATGCCAGGCATCGTCGGCTGGGATGGTGGAACGGTCGGCGTGCTGATGGCGCCCGGTGTCGCTGGTTGAGTCGTAACGCCTGGGGCAGGCGTCGTGGGCGTGGTTGTCCGTCTCGTTCCAATCGTCGACGGTGGTTGAGTGGCTCCTGTGCCCGTCGTCTGTGCCAATACAGTCGGGACCGCAGCCGCGATCGTCACGATCGCAGACACGAGTCCGTTCGCGATTGCT
>CBHWBX010000462.1:0-3600 GCA_966111935.1 uncultured Gemmatimonadaceae bacterium | reverse complement strand
CGGTCTTCGATCCGCTCATGATTGTCTCGGTGCATGCCCTGTTCGATGTCGTCGAGGATCGCTTCCGGATCCTCAGTGCGCGGATTGTCGCTCGTCACGATCGCGAGATCCGCCTTCGCTTCGGCGATCTCGCCCATCACCGGACGCTTCCCCTTGTCGCGATCGCCGCCGCAGCCGAAGACGACGATCAGCCGGTCCGGCGTGAACGGCCGCACGGCGTCGAGCGCGCGCTCGAGCGCATCCGGCGTGTGCGCGTAGTCGCGCAGCACCGTCGGCGATTCACGCAGCACCTCGAGCCGTCCCGGCACCTGCGGCATCGACGACAGTCGTTCGGCGATCCGGTTCGCCTTCACGCCGAGCGCGAACGCCGACGCCGCGGCGGCGAGCGCGTTCGCGACGTTGAAGTCGCCGATCAGCGGGAGCCGCACCGCCGCGCGCTCGCGGTCGAGCCAGAGGGTGAACTCGCTCCCGCGCGGGCCGAAGTGCAGGTCGTCGGTGTGAATCTCGGCCTGCACCCGTTCGCTGAATCCGACGCGGCGGCGACTCGTTTGCAGCGCGGCCCACGCCGGATCGTCGAGGTTGTAAACCACGGTGCCGTGCGGCGCCAGATGGTCCAGCAGCTTCGCCTTCGCGGCGAAGTACTTCTCCATCGTGCCATGGTAGTCGAGGTGGTCGCGGGTGAGGTTCGTAAACGTCACGACGTCGAAGACTACGCCTTCGACGCGCCGCTGGTCGAGCGAGTGCGACGAGACTTCCATCGCGATCCGCTGGACGCCGCTGTCGATGAGCGCGCGGAAGAGCCGCTGCAGCTCGATCGGCCCCGGCGTCGTGAGTCCGCCGCCGCCGGCGAGTGGCGTCCCCTCGCTGCCGATCAACACGCCGAGCGTCCCGATCGACGCGCTGCGCACGGCGCGGTCGTCGAGCAGGTGGCGGAGCATGTTGACCGTCGTCGTCTTGCCGTTCGTGCCCGTCACACCGACGAGCTGGAGCTCGCGCGACGGAAAGCCGTAGGCCGCCGCACCGGCGATGGCCGCGCCGCGCCGGCCGTCGCGCACGACGAGCGCGGGGAGCGACGTGCGCGACGGATCCTGGACGATCGCCGCGACGGCACCCGCCTTCGCCGCGGCGTCGAGATAATCGTGTCCGTCGCGCTCCGTCCCCTTCACCGCGACGAACAGTGTGCCGGGCGTCACCGCCCGGCTGTCGTCGGTGATGGCGGTGATCTGCGCGGGCAACGCGCCGCGGCGC
Source organism: uncultured Gemmatimonadaceae bacterium (assembly GCA_966111935.1). Lineage (GTDB taxonomy): Bacteria > Gemmatimonadota > Gemmatimonadetes > Gemmatimonadales > Gemmatimonadaceae > JAQBQB01. The sequence goes on along the minus strand of CBHWBX010000462.1, from coordinate 2,352 downwards.
TCGACGAGGAGGCCTGCCTCATCGAGCGCCTGCGCGATCGTATGGATGTCAGCGTGCATTCAGTAGTCGAAGATCAGTCGAACCAGCGTTCCTGTGGGAGCCAGCTCACCTGCCGACGGTGACGTGTTGCCGCCTGCGCCCTGTCCTCGAGCGAGCTGGACTCGGAAGCCTGCACTGTGCAACGAACGCACCGCGTCGCGGAGCCCGAGTCCACGGACGTCGGGAACCGGCTTGACGGTGCGCGGCGTCGGCCCTCGCGGGGGCGTCGGGAGAGTGACGACGAACGGCACGCTTCCGTCGTCGTGGTTGGCCTTCGCCGGCGGCGGCGCCAGTGTCTCCGGGCGCGCCGCGACGAGCTGCGGCGCCGGTGCCGGCCGGCCCGCCTGAACGACCTGTCGCGCCGAGTCCTTCCTTGTCGGCTGAACGCTCGTCGCGAGCTTCGAGCGATCGAGCGCGGCATTCCGCGCCGCGATCGCCGTCTGGAGAATCGTCTTCGTAACGGGCGCCGCGGTCTTCGCGGCGAAGATCGAGTTCTGCGGCGCCGTCATCTTGACCACGATCACGTACTGCGGATTGTCGCCCGGAAAGAGCGACACGAAGTTCGGGTTGTAGGTGCCCGTATACCGGCCGCGCACGGTGCGCCGCGGCGTACCGGTCTTGCCGGCCAGCAGGTAGTTGTCGAGCGCCGCCTCGAGCGCCGTGCCCTCGTCGACGACGTCGAGCAGCATGTGCCGCATCTTCGTCGCGACCTCGGGGCTGATCACCCGCCGGACCACCCGTCGCTCGTGCTTGAACCGAACTGATCCGTCCGGGCCGATGATCTCCTTCACGAGCGCGGGCTCGATGAGCTCCCCACCGTTCGCGAACGGCGCGTACGCCGCCGCGAGCTGGAGGGGCGTCACGGCGACCTCGTAGCCCATGTCCATCGAGTTCATCGACTGCTTCGACCACGACTTGGGGTTGCGCAGGCTCCCGCCCGATTCGGTCGGATAGGGCATCCCCGTCGGCAGGCCGAAGCCGAAATCGCGCAGCGTCTCGTAGGTCTCCGCCTCGGTGAGGCGCAGCCCGAACTTCACGATCCCGATGTTGCTCGACTGCTGGATCACGACCTTCAGCGGCGCTTTGCCGATGTGGTGCTCGTCGTGGACCTTGCGGCCGTTGATCTCGAACGGCTCGCCATTTCCGGTGTCGACCGAATCGCTCTCCTTCACTCGGCCGCGCTGGAGCAGCCCGGCGGCGATGATCGGCTTCATCGTCGATCCCGGCTCGAACGGCTCGGTGATCACCGTCGCCGATGTCTGCCGCGGATCCAGCCGCCGGCTCGCCATCGCCAGGATCTCGCCCGTGTGCGGGTCGAGGATCACGATGTCGCCCCCCTCGGCGCCCATCCGCGACACGGCGTCGGCGAGCGACTTCTCGGCGATCTCCTGGAGATCGGCATTTATTGTCAAAACGACACTATTTCCCTTCGTCGGCGCCGTCCCCGGCTCCGTCGGCGACTCGCGCCCCTGCCCGCGGGAATCGCGAATCAGCGTCGCCTCGCCGGCCTTCCCGCGGAGGATCGAATCGAGCGACAGCTCCAGCCCGTCGACCGGCTTCCCCTCGGCGTCGACATGCCCGAGGATGCCGCGCGCGCCCTCGGAGACCGCGTACGACCGCTCGATCACCGAGAACGAGTAGACGCCGCGCACCGCCATCGCCGGCGCGGCGTCGATCGCCAGGAAGCGGCCGGGGACCGTCACGTACTTTGCCGTCGAGTCCGTCGCGCGCTTGATCAGCGCGCGGTCGACGCCGAGCTTCGTCAGCGCGTCGCGCAGCTTCTTCGGGTCGCGCACCTCGCGCGGCTGGATCTCCAGCCGCACCATGTCGCGGCTCTCCGCGAGCACGCGCCTCGTGGCGTCGAGGATCTCGCCGCGCGCCGCCGGCACCTTCTTGTCCGACATCTGCTGCCGCTCGGCCTTCGCCAGCCACGCGCTCCCCTGCACCAGCTGGAGACGCGCCGACTTCACGAGGATGGCGATCGCGAACAGCGCCAGCGCGGCGTGCGCGAACCCGATTCGTCTAGAGCGAATCACGAGTCGGCGACGCCGGCGTTCGGCGTGGGAGGATGACCTGCTGGTCTGCGGTTGGGATGTGCATGTTCAAACGCTGCTCGGCGATCGGCTGCAAGCGAGCGCGACCCGACGCATCCCGGATCGCTCCCTCGACGCGGATTCGCTCCGCCTCGAGTGCCGTGCGCTTCTCGCGCATGCGGCGAATCTCGGTCTGCTGACGCACGCCCACCACTCTGCGTGCAATGACGCCCGACGTGACCAGGACGAAACCAACCAGCACCACGGCGATGATCGAGCG
>CBHWBX010000461.1:0-3601 GCA_966111935.1 uncultured Gemmatimonadaceae bacterium | reverse complement strand
GATCACCGACAACGCGATCATCCCGCTCAAGGAGCGCGTGGTCGACGAGTTCTTCGATCCGATCGGCAAGCTCGTGAAGATCTACTCGCGGCGTAAACGGTAGGAGGGGACGGCCATGGAACTGAAACCGATCACTCGCGAAGGCATCCCGGGCGCGCTACAGAAGGCGGAGCGCTATCGCCTGCTCAACGATTCATCGGCGGCGGAGAGCATCTGCCTGGACGTGCTCGACGTCGATCCGGTGAATCAGGAGGCGCTGGTGTCGCTGCTGCTCGCGATCACCGACCAGTTCACCGAAGAGATCGGCGACGGCGCGCATCGCGCGCGCTCACTGCTGCCGCGTCTCACCGACGAGTACGACCGCGCGTACTACGCGGGGATCATCCACGAGCGGCGCGGACGGGCGCAGCTCCACCATCGGTCGTTCGGGTCGTCGGACATCGCGACCGGCGCGTTCCGCGACGCGATGGACTGCTACGAGAAGGCGGCGGATATGCGTCCCGCCGGAAACGACGAGGCGATCCTGCGCTGGAACACGTGTGCACGGATGCTCGCGCGCCACGAGCGGACGCCGGGACTCCAGGAGTACGAGCCGGCGCTCGACGACTGAGCACCGGCGGCTGGTCCGGCTATTCCCAGCTACGGCCTTCGCCGATTTGCGCGAGAATGGGACGCGTCGCGTTCCAGATCTCGCGCATCGCTTCGGAGCGCGGACGGCGGCGCCATGCGGGCGGCTGCTGACGGATGTCGCCGCGCCACGACTCGAGGTCGGGGGCGGGGCGGGCGGGACGGGGCGCTTCGCGGGTCTGCTCGAGTCGTGCTTGCATGATGGATCCTCGGGGCGGCCAGCTTCATCGCGGCCGGTGTTATCAAGAGTTTCGTCCGCTTGCGCCGCGACTAAAGTGCGTCCGGCTGGAGCAGGAGCAGGGCGATTGGGCGGGGACGCGAAGTCGCCGCCACCGGTGCGCCGCGACGATGGAGCTCGCCGAAAGCCGCGAGCGAGCGGAGCCAGGCCTCGTCGGGCAGGTCAGCGTGGACGAGGACGTCGAGGATCCGCTCGGCGCCCTCGCCGAGTGATGCGGTGGCCGCGAGACGAGCCGCATCGGCGAGGCCGACGATCTGCGCGCGACGGTGCCGCGGCGCGCGCGCGAGCGTGCGCGACACGCGATCGAGCACGGCGCGACGCGAACGGGTCGCGGCGACGGCATTGAGGTCGATCGCCGACGCACCGCGACGCTGCTCAATGAAACGCGCGAGCTGCTCGAGCATGTAGTCGAGCAGATCCCGATCGATCCGGACGTCGTCGCCACCGCCGAGCGCGATCAACGACAGCACATCCTCGGCGCGATCGCTCACCTGATCGTCGCGAACGGCGACGACGTGTGGGTCGTGACGGCGATCAGCGATCGCGGCGATGCAGCCGGTGATCGCGCTCCGCACGGCGGCGACGACGATCACGTCGTCGTGAGGGTCGCTGGAAATCTCGGGTCGGCGCCAGCGGGTCAGTCGCTCGTGGAGATCGCCCTGCGCTTCGGCGAGGCCGCGCGAGGCGAGCGAGGGGAGGGGCGACGGCAGGATGCTTCCCGCGACGCCGACGGTGTGCTGCGCGATCCGGAGCTTGTCGCGAAGCCGCGTCTCGATGCGCAGCAACGATTCCGCGGAGGCGGGCGGCGCGATCGAATAGACGGTGACGGTCTGGTGACGCGAGCCGAGGCGACGAATGCGGCCGACTCGCTGTTCGAGGCGCCCCGGGTTCCAGGGCAGGTCGAGGTGGACGGCGACCGATGCCTCCTGAAGGTTCATCCCTTCGCTGAGCAGATCGGTCGCGATGAGGAGGTCGATCCGCTCGGATTCGGGAATCGCGCGATGATCGTCGCCCGGCGCGAATTGCGCGAGGACTTCGGCGCGGCTCATTCGTCCGCCGGCGATGACGACGCCACGCGAGCTGAGCGTCGCGACGCGGCCGGCGCGCGCGAGATATCGGCGCAGGCCATTTACCGTTTCGGCGTAGTGCGCGAAGGCGAGAATCCGTTCGCCGGGATGCTCGGCGCGGATGCGAAGCAGCGCGGCCGCACGCGCTTCATCGGGGTCGGGCGTGTTGCGGCAGTAGCGAAGCAGCGCATCGACACCGGCGAGGTGGCGATCGACCGCGGTCGCGACGTCGGTCGTGCTCTCGTCGGGAGGGTGCGCGGCGGCGACGAGCTCGGGAAAGGCGAGCTGCATCGCGTCGCTCGCGTGGGTCCAGGCACCGAGCTCGGAACGCGTCGCTGTACGGCCGGCGTCGAGAGCCGCGAGCAGGGCGAGACCGCGGGTGCGGCGGCGTTTGAGCGCTTCGACCAGTGCCGCGCGGCTCGACGTCCACTGATGCACAAGGCCGTAGACGAGCAGCGTCTCGGCAATCGACTCGTCGCGCGCGGGGACCGGCGCGGGAAGCGAGACGATTCGGTCGAGACAGTCGTCGTCGACGTCGAGCGGAACGACGATCGGGCCGCGTTGACGCGGCACCATCGGCACTGTGTTCGGTTCCGACGACGCGCGAACGACGTGCGCGGCGAGCGCGTCATTGTCGATCGTCCAGGCACGGCGACCGAGGAAGAGCGCCATCTGCGCGGCGAGATCGTCGCGGCGGTTCTGAATCGGAGTGGCGGTGAGCAGCAGCACGCGCGCATGGCGACAGAGCTCGGCGAGCGCCGCATAGCGCCGTGTGCCCGGATTGCGAAATCGATGCGCTTCGTCGACGAGAATCAGGCCGTCCGCCGCGCGATGGGATTCGCTGCGACTCAGCGCTTCATGGGTGATCAGCGTCGCCGTGATCGCACAGGCGTCGAGGGCATCGGTCCACATGGCGCGCAGAGCCGCGGGGATGACGATCGTGAGCGGCTCGGCGATCCGCGCCGCGACGGCGAGCGCGATGAACGTCTTTCCCCGGCCGACCGGCTCGGCGACGAGAACGCCGCCATTCTGCTCGATCTGGCGAACGGCACGCGCGGCGACGGCGCGCTGATGGTCGTGAAGCGTGACGCTGCCGACGGTTTCCGGGACGAGCGCGGCATCGAGCACCGAAACGGCGATCCGATGTCGGACGGCCGCGGCGTCGAGAAGTCGGACGTCACTCATGGTGCGGCCCATGCGACCAGCGGCGCCGCCTCGCGCGATGGAATTCCGTAGGCGGCGACCGCGGCTCGCATGAGCGCATCGTCACCCGGGATGCAGCCGCCCATGCCGGCGTGCGCGAGCGGAGCGAGGATGTCGCGGGCGCGCGGCCAATCAACCGGAATCGGCAGCAGTGCGAGCGTCCAGCCGAGGTAACGGTGGTAGCCGCCGCGTGCGGGCTCGGCGAGCGTATCGAGCCAGGCGCGCGCAACCGGCCCGTTGAGCAGGGCGGCGAGCGCGAGCGCGTCGTCGATCGTTCGGGCGCGGGCGACATAGCAGGTGTTGAGCGGAACGTGCCGGTCGCCGGCATCGAGGACGACGGCGCGCGGCTCACGTCCGACGTCGGCCCAGACGACGCGTGGGAGGTCGGTGCGTGCACCTTCCGTGCGAAAGAGCGACCACCATCGCGCGGTGGTGCGTGCGTCGGCCCGGGCGAGAAGACGGCGGC
>CBHWBX010000460.1:0-3620 GCA_966111935.1 uncultured Gemmatimonadaceae bacterium | reverse complement strand
CGTCAGTGTCGTCGTGCAGCCCTTCGAAGCGGCGATCGCGCTCATTCGTGAGTACGCCGCCCGCCTGCGCCGGCCGTCCGGCCTTCCCTTCCCGGTGCGGCTCAACGCGATCATGGCGAAAGAAACGCGAGCCCAAGGGAAGCTCGATCTCTCGCAAATGTCACTGGCCGCGAACCCGACCGACCTCCCGGCGCGCATCGCCGCGCGTGCCGCCTCGCGCGAATACCGCGCCGTGCTGGACGAGTTGGACTGCCTGCTCGACGAAGCATGGGCGCGGGATGAAGTCGGTGGGCCGCTCGCCGCACAGGCGGTGTCATGAGACGCATCTACATGGCGCCGAAATCGATGAAGGAGCCCAAGCGTGACGCGCTCTGGAACGCCTATCTCGGGCTGTCGTACGAGGCGAAGGTGACGGTCGCGATCCGCGGCGAAAATCTGCTGGATTGCGAGCGCGGCTACATGTCGAACTACTCAGGGATCCGTGAGATGGGCGTGGCCCGACGCCTCGCGGCGGATGCACGCGCCATGATTGCCGCCTTCGGCGTCCGGGTCGACGGGAAACGCGCTCGTCCGTTCCCGCACGCCTTCCCGGAAACGCGCGACGGGCGCCAGAGGCAAGCCTCGTAACGCCCGTCACGGTTCGCTCAGGTGATTGGAGCACCTTCGCTTTCCTGAAGATAGAACGACCACCGCCGACTTTCAACTTCTCGAATCCCTCATGAGCCAAATCATCAAGTTTCCTGTCGCTCTTGGAGACGAAGTCCGCGATCGCGTGACCGGGTTCACCGGGATCGTCGTCGCGCTCACCGAGTGGTTCAATCGGTGTCAGCGCGCCTCGGTGCAGCCTCCCATGAAAGCGGACGGCAGTATTCCTCAGAGCGACGCGTTCGACGTCGAGCAGCTCGAGGTGATCACCGCCGCGAAGGTACAGCCCAAGCCAGTGGCGTACGATACGACCCCCGCCGCGCCGGCCCGAACCGGTGGCCCGATGCCGGCCGTCTCCGAGCGCCGGAGAATCTGAGCGATGCGCGGTCTCATTGATCTGACCACCGACTCGATGGAGCGCGACGCGATGATTCTCGCCGAGCAGCGCGCGACAGAGCGCCGCGTCACCCGTGAAGGCGAACGCCGGGAGTTCAACGCCGCGAAGCACGCCGCGACCCAGAAGCTCAGCCAGGCGAAGCCGACCGATGTCAACGGTGTGGAGTTCACCGCCGGGGCATCGCTCGAGGTGACGCGTGCCATCCCGTACATCGAAGGACATCACAGCGTGCGGTTCACGATGCCCGGCACGCGCGGCGAGATCATCACGATCGACGAGACGCCGGAGGTCCCGCGCGCGGCCATCCAGTTTGACGGGCGTGACGCGCTGCATGTGATGGCGGTTCGGGATCTTCGAGTGAACGTGAAGGTGGTGCACGCAGCCACTGAGGAAGTCCGCTAAATGGGATGCGACATTCACTTGGCGGTTGAAGTCCGCCGAGATGGCCAGTGGCACCGCGCCCTGCCACCCGAGCACGTGCGGTCGCCGTGGCTCGTGGAGTACGCCGCCGAAAATCCTGACAACGCGTGGGCCGTTGAGCATGCCCGCGTCGTGTGGTACGACTCACGGAACTACAACGTTTTCGCCGTACTCGCCAACGTCAGAAACGACGGTTTCATCAAGCCGATCGCTGAACCGCGCGGCCTGCCCGACGATATGAGCGACGAAGTGGCGCGCCTCGATGGCGAGCATCCTGCGCACGACTACGGGAGTCACGATGTGAGTCTCGGCGATCACTCGCAGTCGTGGCTCACGCTGGCTGAGTTGCAGGCCTATCCGTGGGATGGAGAAGCGACCGAAGAAGGCGTCGTCGAGCTGGACCAGTTTATCCGGCGAGTCATGACGCTCGGAAATGCCGTCCCGGTTCGGGCGGAGCGTGCCCCGTACGACGGTTGGTGCGGCGACGTCTTCGGACGCGACATCGTCGTGCGTCCAGCCGCCGAAGTCATCGCGGCGTTGCAGAGCGGCGGACTCGCGACGCCGCCGACAGAGCGCACCTACGTGCGCGACCAATGGTCCACGCGGGTGCGTGTGCAGGCCGGCGACTTCACGGAGCGTTTTCTCCCCGCACTCGCTGAGCTAGGCGCGCCGGAAGATGTCCGAATCGTGTTCGGGTTCGACTCATGACCATCCTCGACACCCTCCGCACTCCGGACACTTGGTTCTACTTCGTGGCCTTTCTGTCGATGGCGGGTCTCGGGGGTATCCTCGGCTTCCTGTACGGCTGGACGCAGGGGCTCGCGCGCGGACGCGAGTTGCAGAGCATGGAGCCGCCCCCACACGGCGTCATGCACCACTGGAAAGGCAACGCCATTCGGGAGATTCGCGCGGTCTCACCCGACGCGGCGATCGATCGCTTGCTTCGTGACGCGGCGCGCAAGACGAGCCTTGTCGGTCCGGTGTCAGCGCCCGGCACACCGTGGAGGCGCGACTGATGGCCACCCTGCGACAGTTCCTCGAGCGGCACCGCGCGGTGATCAGCGACGCGCTGTATCCGATGACCGCCTTCACTGATCTGGTGGACGACGTCGTGCGGCATTCGCAGACCGAGGACGGCAAGGCGGTGGATGCCTGCGACCCGGACTCGATCGTCGAAGCCGTGCGGACGCTGGGCTCGTGGCCGGTGCGCATCGCCCGGGATGGCGCGGCGCTCGTCGTGACCGTCGACACCGCGACGCCGTCGGCCAAGCCGCGGCTGATCGCGATGCTCACCGCGCGGGCAAAGGTCGCGATCCTCCGGAAGTACGCGCGCATGGAGTTCGTGAACGCGAAGCCGGTGTACGAGGGCGAAATCTTCGTCGAGCGGCAGGGATCGAACCCGGGGGTCGAGCACACGACCAACTCGCTCTCGTCCATCCGGAAGCGCCAGCGGCTCATCGGCGCGTGCGCCATCGGGCAGCAGCGCCCGGGGACGCCGTTCATCGTCGAGACGATGGACCGCGACGAGATCGACACGCTCCGGCTCGAGCGGGGGTCGCGCGAACTGCGCGAAGGAGACCTCGACGGACTCGATCACGCCGCGCAGTACGTGATGGCGAAGGTGCTGCATCGGTTCGCGCAGCGCGTCGAGCTCCCTGACAACGTGCGCGCCTGGTTCACCGACGCGCGCCCGCTCGCCCGCAATGCGTCACTCGATGCCCTGCGTCCGCTCTTCCAGCGGATCGAAGGCAAGATTCTCCGGGCGAATGGCCGGCAGATCGATGCCATCCCGGCGGCGGATCTGCAGCAGCTGCTGGAACTCGCGCAGCGCGCGGCGTTGACGTTGCCGCCGGCGGGGACGATCACCGTCCCGGTGCAGGATCCGCGCGGGGTGATCGAGGGCGGTGAGACGCGGCAGCGTCCGGTGCCGTTTCTGCCCGTTCGTTCGCCTCGTGAGCGTCGCACAGCGGAGGCGCTCTAATGGTCGATCTCACGATCAAGGTCGAGGTCGAGAAGGTGTCGCCTCAGCCGGGCGATCTTCTCGTCGTGCGGGTCGCTCCTGACATCCAGCTCTCCCACGCGCGCGCCCTGCATGATGATCTGATCGCCATTCTTCCAGGCGGCGCCGGTGCTCAGGATGAAGCTGCCGATGTCGGCG
>CBHWBX010000459.1:0-3660 GCA_966111935.1 uncultured Gemmatimonadaceae bacterium | reverse complement strand
AACCCGCGACCCCAACCTTGGCAAGGTTGTGCTCTACCAACTGAGCTACTCCCGCGTAGACCTGAAATATAACCGGAGTCAGGTGTCGTTCTCAAGCGGTGCACGCATCACGGACGCTCACCGAGCGCGTTGATCGCGTACCACACCGACCACGCGAGCAGGCCGGAGAGCGCCGCGTCGCCGCCGTTCGCCGCAGCACGACCTTCCTCGTCGACGATCTCCGCGGCGACGCCGCCGTCGAGCGGCGCGCGACGCAGCCACTGCAGCACCGCCGTCGCGTCCGGGCCGATCAATCGCGCGCACTGCTGGGTCAGCGACGCCGGCGTCACGTCGATCGCCTTCACCGTGCGCCGGTACGTCGAGTCCTGCCGAGCGACGGCGTCGTAGATGGGCAGCCAGAACACCGACGCCGCCGGATCGTCGAACACCGACGTCGAGCCGGCGAGATCGATTGCCGACGCGAACGACGACTTCCCCGCCGCCTCGACGACGAAGTGCCGCTGGATCGCCGCGCGCACGGCGTCGGGATCCTCGAGGCCGCGCGACGTCTCTTCGTCGAGCGTCCGACGCAGAACGTCGAGCGCTTGGGCCGCGGTCGCGTTGGCGTGTAGCGTGAACGGATGCGCCGCCGGCACGCCGGACGGGCTCACCTCCGTGGAGTACAGCGGCACCCGCTTGTCGCGGCGCGCGTCGAGGTCCTCGGACGCGAGGTACAGCGTGTCGGCGAGCGCGGGCTCGTCGACGATCCGATCGTCACCCGTATCGCGAATGTACCGATCGACGGCGAGCGGATAGCCGGCGACGCCCTCGAGCGAGAACCCGGGCTCGAACAGCGTGCCGTCGAGATAGTGCACGCCGCGTCCCGGCGCATAGCCGTGGAGCTCGCACATCCGCAGCAGGAGCTCGCGGGCGAGCGGCGGATCGGCGAGCTGCACCGCCGGGATCGTCCACATCAACGCATCCCAATCGCGCAGAGTCAGGCCGTTCCCGTTCCACGGCGCCCGCGTGCGCACGAGATAGTACTGCGCATCGTCGAGCGCCCGCCCGACCGCATAAAAGTATGCGAATAAAAGATTGCGATTGATCAGCCGGTCGAGCGCCTCGTAGCCCGTCGTCTGCTCGAGCGCCTGGAGCGCGTCGCGGGTCGACGAAAGGAGCTCGCGCCAGCCGCGGCGGCGCAGCACCGACGCCGTCGCTTCGGCGCCGTCGCGCTCCGGACCGACGGCGATGTAGAACGCGATCTGCTCGCGCCCGCCGGCGGCGATCGACACGGCGCGGCGGATCGAGAAGCGGCTGCCGTCCACCGCCGACTCGGCTGCGTCGTCAGCGACGATCGCCACCGACGCGAGACCGGGGAGCGATGCCCCCTCGAGCAGCACGGCGCCCGTCGCGCCGAGCGAGACGCGCGGCGGATCCTCGAACGGCCGCGGCGTGCGCACGCGCAGCTGGCGGTGGCCGAGGGTGCCGGCGAGCGTCACGCTACCCGAGAGATCGGTCTTGCCACGGTTCTCGATCGACAGCGCGTACACCGCCCCGGAGACGTCGGCGTCGCGGCCGTACGGGGCGAAGATCGTCCCGCGCAGAATCAGGTCGCCGATCGTGCAGGTAAACGTCGGGATCCATCCGAGCGCCCGCTCCCAGGCGATCGGAACATCGGACAGCTCGTGGCGTACGCCCCCGATGTCGAGGCTCGGCCGTGCGAGCGCTGTCCCCGTGCCTGCGGCGAAGTCGGGAGCGCCTGCGAACTCGATCGCCGACCGCGCCGCACGATGCAGCATGCCGATCGCGTGAATCGAGGCGTCGGCGGGATGAATGCACGGCAGTGACAACCAGTGGTTGCCGGTGGTCTGCCAGGGAATCGGGGGCGGCGGGAGCTGCGTCACGGACGATGTATATTCTTTGAGCGAGTGGAGAATGATAACCCGCTCGGGTCATGTCACATACGGCACGAGGCGAATCTGCGACCGACGGTTCGGCACATCCTGGGTACGAGCGTCCTGCTCCTCGGTGGACTTCCCCTTTTCCCGACGCGCGCCGCGGGCCAGAGCGCGCCCAACGTCGCGGCCCTGGCGCCCAACGCGCTTCAGGTGGATGCGACGGTCCTGCAGCGCCATACCTTCGGCGTGCGGGTGCTCACCGGCTTCTCGCGCTGGACCGACCTGAGCGGCAGCGGCGGCTCGCGCAACATCGCGGCGAGCATCGTCGTCGATTCGATCACGCCGGCGCAGGTCACGCAGCTCTCGGCGACGCAGACCTCGATTCGGACGCTCACGCAGAGCAACGCGTTCAACGTCACCGCGGGACGCATTACCGCCTCTGCTGATTCGCGGATCGTCACCGCTCCGCTGATCGTCGAGTACGGTCTCACGAGCCGGCTGACACTCGGCGTCGTCGTCCCGCTGGTCGAGACGCGCACGACGTTCGGGGGCCAGCTGAACGGACTCACCGGCGCTCCGGCGAATGTCGGCGCGAATCCCGGCGGCAGCAACTGGACGTCCACGGCGACGCTCGCGAAGTCGCTGCGCGACGCCGCAACGGCGCTCAAGGCGCGCCTCACGAGCTGCCAGGCGACGCCGAGCGGGAGCGGGTGCGCCGACCTTCTCGCCAACCAGACGACCGCGCAGGCGCTGATCGACCAGACGGCGCCCTTCGCCGGTGCGCTCGAAACGCTCTACGGCGTGAGCGCATCGCAGCCGGGGACATTCTTCATTCCCATCGAAGGCGGCCCGACGCAGACGGCAGTGAACGGGCGCATCGCCGCCCTGCGCGCCGGCTATGCGGCGTTCAACGGCTCGGTTGCCGACATCGCTCCGACCGGGTCGGCCGGCCCCGCGGCGAACATCGCGCTGCAGAATCTGCTGCTCCAGGCGGGATACGATTCGCTCCAGTCGACCGACCGCTCGTCGATCGGCGACATCACGCTCGGGGCGACTTTCCAGATTGCTAATACCTTTGGCGATTCGGTGCGGATGCGCTCCGGATCGCCGCTCTATCGCGTGGCGGCGAATGCAGGATTCCGCTTCGGCACCGGGCAGCCGGCGCAGCGCAACACGCTGTTCGACAACGCGACGGGCTACGGCCAGCCGGGGGTCATTCTCGGCGCGGCGGCCGACCTCCGCTTCACGCGGCGCGTCTTTCTGTCGACGCTCGGCTCGTACACGAAGCAGATCGGCAGCGTCGACGTGAAGCGCGTGAACAACGAGGCGGATGCCGTCTTTCCGCTGACGACTCCGATTGCAGCGACGTATTCGGCCGGCGACGTCGCGACCGTCACGGCAATTCCGCGCTATCGGCTCGGCGGCTCGTACGCGATCGACGGCGTGTATTCGTTCACGCACATCGGCGGCGATACCTACAGCTATGATGTTCCCCCCGGGCCGGTCCCCGTTCCCGGCGGGCCGATTCCGATCAGCGGGGTGATCTCCGGCGGCGCTGAGCCAGGCGCGTCCGCGGCGACGACACAGCAGGTCGGCTTCGGCGTGACGTACTCTTCAGCGTTCGCCGACCGGAACCCGGGACGCTTCCCGTACGAGGTCGCGTTCCATCACCTGGCGGTCATCTCGGCGAGCGGCGGACCGGTCGCCAAGACGTCCACCGACGTGATTCAGCTGCGCGTCTTCTTCCGATGATTGCCGTTGCTCGAGGCGGTGCTTGCCGTCT
>CBHWBX010000458.1:0-3671 GCA_966111935.1 uncultured Gemmatimonadaceae bacterium | reverse complement strand
ATATCGAAGTTCCTGAATCACCCTGTCGGGGCCGCTGCCTGATGGATCACCGTGAAGTCGGACGCTACTGGAACGAGAACGCCGATGCATGGACGCAGCTCGCGCGAGCGGGCTACGACGTCTATCGCGACTTCGTCAATTCGCCCGCGTTCTTCGAGATGCTTCCGAGCGTCGACGGACTCGCCGTGCTCGACCTCGGCTGCGGCGAGGGAGAGAACACGCGCCGCGTCGCCTCGCTCGGCGCACGCGTCACCGCGATCGACATCGCCGAACGCTTCATCGCCCATGCGATCGCCGAGGAGCGGCGCGAGCCGCTCGGCATTCGCTACGAGATCGCCAGCGCGGTCGAGCTGCCCTTCGCCGACGCGACGTTCGATGCCGTCGTCGCGTTCATGTCGCTCATGGACATCCCGGAGACCGATCGCGTGGTCGCCGAAGCGTACCGCGTGCTGCGCCCCGGCGGCTTCCTCCAGTTCTCGATCACCCACCCGTGCTTCGACACGCCGCACCGCCGCAACGTCTACGACGCCGACGGCAACAAGATTGCGATCGAAGTCGGCCGCTACTTCGACCGCGTCGATGGCGTAGTGGAAGAGTGGCTCTTCAGCAACGCGCCCGCCGAAGCGAAGGCGGGGCTGCCGAAGTTCCGAACGCCGCGCTTTCCGCGCACGCTCTCGTCGTGGATGAATCTCCTCGTCGACGCCGGTTTCGTCCTTGAGCGCGTGAACGAGCCGTACGTGTCCGACGAAGCGATCGCCCGGGTGCCGCGCCTCGCACGCGCCCGGATCATCGCCGATTTCCTCCAGATTCGCGTCCGCAAACCGAAGTGAGGCTCGATGCGCTCGGAACGTGAGAAGATGCTCGCCGGAGAGATGTACGATCCGTTCGATCCCGAGCTCGTCGCGGCGCGCGAGCGAGCGCGCGATCTCATTCAGGATCTGAACGCGACGCGCGAGCGTGAGCAGGACGAGCGCCGCCGCCTGCTGCGAGAGCTCTTCGGGCGTGGCGGAGACACGGTCTGGATGCAGCCGCCCTTTTTCTGCGATTACGGCACCAACATCGAGCTCGGCGAGCGCGTCTACTTCAATTACAACTGCGTCGTGCTCGACGTCTGCCGCGTCACGATCGGCGACTATTCGCTCTTCGGCCCCGGTGTGCAGATCCTCACGCCCATGCACCCGATGAACGCCGAGCGCCGGCGCGTCGAGGAGTACGGCAAGCCGATCGAGATCGGCTCCGGCGTCTGGGTCGGCGGCGGCGCGCTGATCCTGGGCGGCGTCCGGATCGGCTCGCGCACGGTGATCGGCGCCGGGAGCGTCGTGACGCGCGATCTTCCCGACGACGTGCTGGCGGCAGGGAATCCCTGCCGGGTCATTCGCCCGATTGCAGAATGATCGCGGACAGCTCGCCGGCGAATGTCGTGATCTCGACGTCCAGGATCGTCGGTTTGCCGAGCCAGCGATCGCGAATCTGATCGAAGGTCGACTCGAGATCCTCGCGCACACGCTCGGCGATCGGCACCAGCGAGTCCGGCGCGCGCACGGCCAACGAGACGACTTCGTGGGTGAGCACGTGAAGGTCGTGCAGTCGTCCGAGATCGTCCTGGATCGCCTTCAGGCAATCGCGTAGCGTCTCACCGCTCGCCACATGCGGCGCCGCGGGCTCGATGAGGTAGCGCAGGCGCTTCGCCGCGATGCGCGCTTGGTGCGCCTGCGCTTCATCGGTGACCTTTCGGACCTCGGCGAGCGCGTCCCACATCGCTTCGGCATCCTTCGGGATTTGCGCCACGATCGCCTCGGCGAGCGTCGCCGTCTCATCGCACGATCCGCTCGCATCCAGCCGCTTGCGCAGCTTGTCCTCGAGCTTCGGCCATCGGTCGGCAACGAGCTTCGCGACGTCGTCCTCGCACTCGTGAAAGCGCGCCGCGATCTGTTTGTGCATCCATCCCGCGGGTGCCTGCTGCGACGCCTTTCCATGCTTGACGACGTCGTCGATCCACTCGAGCTGCACCTGCGCGTCGCGCCCGGGGTTCGTCGCGTGCGCGATCTCCTTGAGCTTCCGCTCGTCTCGTTTGCGGATCTCCGTCAGCTCGGCGTCGAAGGCGCGGATCCAGCTCCGCAGCCGGCGCACGGCGACGCGAAAATCGTGAAGCGCTTCGTCGTCGCGCGCGTCGGAGGCGAGCCGATCACTTCCCTCCGACGCCTGCTTCAAATAGTGCCGAGCCACGGCACGCGCGCCGTCGGCGACGGCGAGCCGTAGATCGGACTCTTCGATCACGGGAAGAGCGGGGGCGCGGTGCGCTTCTTCGTCGCCTGCTCGAACGCGTAGGCGAGCGAGATCAGGCGCGGCTCGCTGCACGCGAGACCGGTGAACGTGATGTTGAACGGCGCCGGCGCCGGCGTGAAGCCGGCCGGGAACGCGTTCGGACCGCTGCCGGTCGGCACCGCGAGCAGCGCCCACGGCACCGTGACCGACGGATAGCCCGTGCGCGCGGCGATGTTCGCACTGCTCACGCCCGGAAAGAGCAGCGCGTCGAGGCGATTGTTCTTGATCGCCGCATCGAGCCCGTTCGTCGCCGAGAGCATGTGATCCTTGCGACGATCCGACTCGTAGCGGATGCGATCGGCCTGCACGTCCATCTCGTCGGAGATGTCGAGATTCTGCTGGCCGTACTTGATCGCGCCCGCGCGCTGATGGTTGATGTTCCACGCGCGCAGCTCGCTCAGCGACTTCACCGGCGCGCTCTCGCCGAGCGTCTTCAGCCAGCCGTTGAAGTCGCGCTTCATGCCGTACTTGAACGCGACCGAGCAGCTGATGTCGAGCCCCTTCGCGTTCTCGAGACCGCTGCAGACGTTCCAGTTGATGAAGTTGTTCGCCGGATCGGCCGTCGTCACGCTCGGGATGTCCGCGGGATCCACGATCTCGGCGCCGAGTTGCTTGAGCACGGCGATCGCTTCTTCCATCGACTTGCGCTGATCGGCGGTGAGCCCGCCGCGCGGCGACGTCGCGCCGGCCGACGTCGGCTCATAGAAGAATGCGCGCGGAATGCCGATGCGCGCACCCTTCGCTGCGTTAGCGCGCAGGAATCGCGTGTAGTCGCGATTCGGCGGCGGCGGGCACTCGCGCGTCGCCGAATCCGCGGGATCGGGACGAGGACTTTCCATCGCGCCGAGCATGATCGCCGCATCGGAAACGGTGCGCGTCATCGGTCCCGGGGTGTCCTGATCGGCGGTGATTGGAATGACGCCGTACCGGCTCACGCGGCCGACCGTCGGCTTGATGCCGACGAGCATGTTCTGGTTGGACGGGCTGAGGATCGACCCGCTCGTCTCCGTGCCGACGTTCCCCATCCAGAAGCTGACGTTCGTGCCGGCGCCAGAGCTCGACCCGCCCGTCGCGAGCACCGGACGTCCGTCGAAGAACGCTTCACGCGGATCGCGCCGCGGATCCCATGGGTTGAAGCCGTAGCCATTCAGCCCGTTGTAGTTGCCCGGCATCCCCGACGTCACCCAGTTCGCGAGCTCGGTGAGCTGCGTCTTCGCGAGAATGATCGCGCCCGCGGCCTGGAGATTCTTCGTCAGCGTCGCTTCATACGGCGGCACCAGTCCGGCAAACGCGAGCGCGCCGCCGGTGGTCGGCATGTCCGTTGTGTGGATGTTGTCCTTGAGCGC
>CBHWBX010000457.1:0-3676 GCA_966111935.1 uncultured Gemmatimonadaceae bacterium | reverse complement strand
ATGGCTGCCGCGAGCAGTGCGCCGCCGATCCACGCAACAGCGTCCGTCACCGGCGTCTGTCCGTAATCGTACACGAGCCCGATCGGCACCATTGCCAGGCGCAGGTAGTGTGGAATCGCCCAGCCCTGCGTCACGAGATAGTCGAGCGGCGTGATCCCGCGATCCATCCCGACCGTCCCCGCGCGCGCGCCGAGCAGATCGGGGACGACCGAAAGCGCCGCGCCGGCGAGAAGCGCCAGGTACAGCCGTCGTCGCTCCGACGATCCGAGCAGCGATACCGGCGGCGTCTCGAACAGCGCGACGTCGAGCGCGGCGATCAGAAACGGTGCGGTCACGATGATTTCCTTGGAGCCTGCGCCGAGCACCATCGCGATCGCCGTCACGACGAGCCAGCGTGCGCCGCGTTCGGCGATCGTTCCGTCGACCGCGAGCAGGTAGCGCATCGCCGCAGCGATCGCCGCGAGATAGAAGAGGGAGGCGAGGACTTCCGTTCGCTGCGACACGTAGTCCACCGCTTCGGTCTGAAGCGGATGGACGAGCCAGAGCACGGCCGCGAGTACGGCAATCGATCGGCGACGATCGCGCAATGCCGTCGGCACGCTGCCATGCGCGAGTGCCGTCTCGATGACGAGCAGCAGGAGGAGGCCGGCAAGGACATGCAACGCGATGTTCGTGACGCGGAAGCCGGCGGCACCGGCGTCGGAGGCCATGCCGTCAGGGGGCGCGATGCCGAGGCGGCGATTCTCCGCGGCGTTGAGCGCGAACGACGCATTCACCACCGGACGTCCGGACGCGGCGGTGCCGAGCGGCGGGGTCTGGAACAGCCCTAGCCCGGGCGCGTCGGGACGTATCGTCGTGTTGTGAACGATCGCCGGCCCGTCGTCGAAGTCGAACGGGCCGGGCAGGGCGGGGCCGAACGCGATCGCGGCGACCGCGGACAGCAGCACCGCGATCCATCCAAGGTGGCGCATGCGCGTAAGTACGCACCGTCGCGCGCTCTACGGCCCTCTTTTAAATGTACGTGTTCTGTAAGAGTTGTCAAACATTTAACTGCTAATTAATAAACACCTATTTAGTCGCGTGGGGTGAGGCGGCGTTCCCACGGGACGAGCGGGGCGTCGAGGATGGCCGACTGCACCGCGTCGGACACCTGCCGTCGAAGCTGGATGTGCTGGTCGTTCATGCCACGCGAGTTGATGCGGTTCATCAGCAGCACCACGAACACGCCGCGTTCGGGGTCGACCCACAGCGACGTCCCGGTGAACCCGGTGTGCCCGAAGCTCCGCGTCGAGAAGAAGTGCCCCGAGCTCGCGTCCGGCGCCGGCGTATCCCAGCCGAGCCCTCGGCTCGATCCGGCGAGCTGGCGCGACGTCCATCGCGCGACGGTCTCCGCGTGCACGATCGGCGTTCCGCGATACTGTCCGCCGGCGAGGAGCATCTGCGCGAACACCGCCAGGTCGCGCGACGACGAGAAGAGCCCCGCATGTCCGGCGACGCCGCCGAGCGCGTAGCCGTTCCGATCGTTCACGACGCCGCGCAGCAGGCCGCCTCGCTTCGGGTCGTTCTCCGTCGGTGCGATGCGATTCACGAGCGCCGGGGCCGACGCCGTCGGCGTGAAGTGGGTGTCGCGCATCCCGAGCGGCGCGAAGATCCGCTGCGTCGTGAATGCGTCGAGAGTTTGCCCGGTGATCCGTTCGATCACGGCCTGCAGCAGCACCATATCCCAGTCGCTGTAGAGCGTCTTCGTGCCCGGCGTGTAGGCGAGCGGACGCGCGTTGATCTGCGTCAGATATTCGGCGCGCCCGCTGTACTTGGCGTAGAGCGGCGCGCCGGCTTCGAGTCCCGCCGAATGCGTGAGCAGCATCCGCGAGGTGATGACCGCCTTCGGCTTCGCCTTGATCTCCGGCACGTAGTCCTTGATCGGCTTGTCGAGATCGAGGCGTCCTTCGTCCTCGAGGATCATCGCCGCGGTCGTCGTGGCGATGACTTTCGTGAGCGACGCGATGTCGTAGATCGTCGAGTCGCTGACTTCGCCGCTGTTCGCCGGCCAGTCGAGCTTTCCGTAGCCGCGCGAGTGCACCAGCCGTCCGTAGCGTCCGACGGCAATCGCGATCCCCGGCGCCGTGCCGCGCGCGATCGCGCTCGTGGCGAGCGAGTCGAGCGTCTTGTTGAGCGAGCGATCCATCCCGACGTCGCGCGGTGACGCCGCGATGAGCGTGTCGGTCAGCGTGAGACGCGTCGCGTGCGAGCAGCTCGCCGCCGCCGCGAGCGACGACACGAGTGCGACGTTGACAATTGTGGTCGATCGAAGGTGCACCGCGCTCGGCCCCGGTTGGTTCACAACCCGGTGGTGCGAGCCGCGTGCCCACGGGCACAGCGGCTGAGTGCGCTTCAGTCGTGACGAGTCTCACGGACTCGCTGTGTTCTTTCCCAAGACCGTGCAAATAACGCCTTAACGAGGCACCGCCGAGCGTGACCGCGATGTACACTGGAGACCGCGCGGCATGGGGGCCGTGCAGTCGAACCTCTCCCCGGGTGTCATCCTGAGCGGAGCGAAGCACCCCTTTTCACCGAGGTTAGCTGTCCATGAAGTACTCCGTTCTTGTTGGCGCAGGCGCCGCGCTGCTGGGCATCGCCGCCTGCTCGGGTGACAACGCCACGCAGCCGAACGCGTCGCAGAATCTGTCGCCGGAAGTCTCGGCGATGCTCGCCGATGGATTCACCTCGTCCGCGGCCGGCTTCGGCCAGACGACGAACAGCTTCGTCGCCGGCTCCGACGCCTTCGCTTCGTGGACGCCGCCGGGCTTCATCAGCGGTACCTACGCGCACGACGACCACGAGCTGATGGGCGGCGGACTCGCCTCCGACTTCGCCGGCGAGCTGTCGCTCGGCGCCCGTCTGAGCTCGGGCGGCGGCGACGACGACGATCGCGGTCCGTTCGATCACTTCTCCGATCGGAGCTGCACCTTCGCGGCGAGCACCGGCCGCATCACCTGCACGACGGTGAAGATCGGCGGTCTCACGATCGAGCGCTCATTCGCCTACACCGACACGAAGGGCCAGCCCCAGGCGAAGTTCGACTCGACGACCGACGTCATCAACACCCGCGTGAAGGTCACCGGCTCGTTCGTGACGCGTCATCGCGACACGACGACGATCGACCACGCTAGCGACCAGACGGTGAGCGGCCTCGCCAATGGCAGCACCAAGCGCACGGTGAATGCGACGTCGGGCGGCACCGAGACGACGAAGGGGAAGAAGGACAACGGCGACAGCTTCACGGCCGAGCGAATGATTGGTGACACGACCTCGAAGCTCGTCGTGCCCGTCGCGAACCGCCGTCCGAGCTATCCGATTTCGGGCAGCGTCACGCGGTCGATGAAGGTCACCGTTACCGTCGGTACCCAGGCGCCGGCGACGAAGAGCCGCCGCGAAGTCATCACCTACGACGGCTCGGCGACGGCGAAGGTCGTGATCACGAAGAACGATTCGACGAAGACCTGCACCCAGCCGCTGCCGCATGGGCATCTGAGCTGCTCGTAAGCACAGCGCGGGTCGCGTTTGCGGGAATGCGCGGGGCGGGGGAGCCGCGCCGCGCCCCCCCCCGTGGGCGGGGTCGGACAAACGGGCGATCCAGAAACAACCCCCCCCCCAGGGGACCAAAGAGTCGCCCCCC
>CBHWBX010000456.1:0-3676 GCA_966111935.1 uncultured Gemmatimonadaceae bacterium | reverse complement strand
CGCTTCAGCGGTTCATTCGCCGGGTATCCGTGCAGGAGAATCCGGCACCTTATCGGTTCCGTACGATCTCACACCTCGTAGCCCGCGAGCAGGTCGATCAGTACCGGACGACCCTCGACGCGCTCGAGCCCCCTTCGGACTCGCGGTTCATCGTCGTCGGTCCGCGCGCGCCTTATAGTTTTTCGAGTCTGAGCGGTGGGGACGGAAGCTTCCACGGCATGAAACTGGCGGACTGAGCCTTGGTATCTAATGATGAGTCCGCTTCAGTTGACCAGGCCGCCGCGGCACTCCACGCCATCGCCCGGAGTCTGCCGGACCGCATCAATGCGGACCCCGAGCACCTCGAGCAAGGACTTGCGCGACTCGTGTTGACCGTGGTAGAACTGCTACGCGAAGTATTGGAGCACCAAGCAATTCGGCGGATGGATGGTGGAACACTCACCGATGCCGAGATCGAGCGTTTGGGGCTCGCGCTGATGAAGTTGAATCAACGGATGGACGAGCTGAAAACGATCTTCGGGCTCACCGACGAGGATCTCAACATCGATCTCGGACCGCTCGGCCGCCTGCGATAGGATGGCCGCCCTCTCTGGAGCACGGATTGCCTGAGCTCGTAAACCCGACGCGCACCCACGGCCTGGTCGACATCCTCGACCGCGTGCTCGACAAGGGGCTCGTGATCGCCGGTGACATCAAGATCAACCTGGCGAACGTCGAGCTCCTCACGATTCAGGTGCGTCTGCTCGTCTGCTCGATCGACAAGGCCGAGCAGATCGGGCTGAACTGGTGGCGAAACGATCCGCGGCTCACGATGACCAGCGCGACCTCGCTGCCCGGTACGTCGGACGTAGAGGCACGATTGGCCCGAATCGAGGCTGCACTCAGCCGGCTCGCCAAGCCGACGGACCTTTGACCTCAAGGACGGAAGAACATGGCTGTCGAACGCACGCCTAGTGGCAGTTCACTCATCGACGTACTCGATCGCGTACTCGACAAGGGTATCGTCATCGACGCGTGGGTCCGTGTCTCTCTCGTCGGCATCGACCTTGTGACCGTCGAGGCGCGCGTCGTCGTTGCGTCGATCGACACGTACCTCAAGTACTCGGAAGCCGTGGGTATCACCTCGCCGGTTTCGCGTCCGCGTGAGCTCGGCGCCAGCGACGAGCTCGAACGCATGCAGCGCGAGAACGCGGAGCTGCGGCGGCAGCTCGAGCAGCGGGGCTAACCCCGAAGGCATGGCGTAACGATGGCAGTGCTTGGAGACCGCGCTGTCGCGGGTCTCCTGTCCGCGCTGGCGGAGGCCCCTGACTTTCAGGCGGCGGCGGCGTTTCTCGTCGCGCAGCTGGTGGACATCACCGGCGCGCCGCGGGCGTGCATGCTGCGCGCGGATCCGTCGCACGATGGCCTGACGCTCGTCGCGTCGAGCGGATTCGATCCCGAGCCGGGACCGCTGAGCATCTCGCTCGGTGATTTCTCGAGTCCGATCGTCATCGCGACGCTCGGGCTCGTCGGAATTCGCGGCGCCGCGCCGCTCGGCCAGCGGGCGTTCGCGCGCATGAAGGATTGGATCATCCTGCCGATGGCCCAGCCGCGCTTTCGCGGCGCGCCCGAAGCGATGCCCCGCGACCGCGCCGAGGAGCTCCTCACCTCGCCGGCGATGCAGCTCCTTTCCGACGACGAGCGCCGCGTCGGCGTGTCGCCATCGGGCGTCGTGCTGCTCGAGGGGCCGCTGGCGGCGGACGCGCTCGAGCGCGGCCGCGACGTCCTGGCGATGGCGAGCCCGATCATCGCGCGCGTCGCGTCGCTCGAGGATGCGCGCGATCTCGCCGACCGGCTGAGCCAGCAGCGTGAGCGGCTTACGTTGATGGTCGACTCGCTTCCCGATCCGGTCGTGATCACAAACGCGACCAACGACATCATCGTCCAGAACGATCGCGCCGAGCGCCTGCTCCACGTTCGCGAGGACGACTCGGCGGGACGACGGCGCGCGATCGAGCTGAACAACCTGCTCTTCACGTCGTTCCTCTCGAAGGCGGCGATGACCGGCGGACAGCACGGTGGTCCGCGCGAGCTCAACCTCGTCGATCCCGACGAGGGAAATGACCTGTTGTTCGAGGTGCTCGCGCATCCGCTCGGCGAGCGCGTCGGCCCCGAAGACGCGGTGCTCTCGGTGCTGCGCGACGTGACCGATCTGCGTCGCGCCGCGAACGAGCTCGAGCGACAGGTGCAGCGCGTGCGCCAGGCCGAAGTCACCGTGCGCGGCGAGCGTGATCGCTTGAACCTCGTGCTCGAGAACGTCGCCGATCCGATTCTCGTGACCGACGAACGGTCGAACATCATCCTGATGAACGACCAGGCCGAGCAGCTCTTCCAGATCAACGACGCGAGCCATCGCTCGCGTCGCGAAGTGGCCGCGGTTCAGGGGAACGACACGAAGTTCACGTCGTTCATCTCGGAGTTCGCGCTGCTCGACGAGGGAGCGCGCCGCGAGCGGATGTCGCTCATCCATCCGCACACCGGGACGGAGCTGCCGGTCGAAGTCGTCTCGGGCAAGGTGCGCAACGAGCGCGGCGAGCCGATCGCGATCGTGTCGGTGCTGCACGATCTCACGAAGCAGGTCGAAAACGAGCGGCTCTATGAAGCACTGAAGCGGCTGAACAGCGAGCTCGAAGCGCGCGTTCGTGAGGCGACGGCCGACTTGGCCGAGCAGAACGCACGGCTTCAGTGGCAATCGCAGGAAGTCGAGCGCGCGAACAAGCTGAAGTCGGAGTTCCTCGCGAGCATGTCGCACGAGCTGCGCACCCCGATCAACGCGCTGATCGGTTATTCGGCGTTGCTGCTCGACGGCGTGCTCGGCGAGGTGAACCCGAAGCAGCGCGACGCGCTGACCCGCGGCCGCTCGGCGGCCGAGCATCTGCTCGCGCTGATCAACGACATCCTCGACCTCGCGAAGATCGAGGCGGGCAAGATGCCGCTCCATCTCGAGGACGTCCCGCTGCGCGACGTCACCCTCGAGGTGACCCAGCAGATCGAGCCGATGGTGCGCAAGAAACAGCTCGACTTCTCGATCGAGGTCGCGCCCGACTGTCCGGTGATCTACTCGGATCGGACGAAGATCAAGCAAGTGCTGCTCAACCTTCTCTCGAACGCGGTGAAGTTCACGAACAAGGGACGCGTGTCGATCGAAGCGCAGTGTGCGCCCGGCGGCGTCCGCATCGACGTGATCGACACCGGCATCGGGATCCGTCAGACCGATCTCCAGGCGATCTGGGAAGATTTCCGTCAGGTCGACCAATCGCGCACGCGCGAGTTCGGCGGAACCGGCCTTGGACTGAGCATCACGCGCAAGCTCCTCGAGCGGCTCGGCGGCTCGGTGACGGTACAGAGCTCGTATGGCGAGGGGAGCACCTTCTCGGTGTACCTTCCCCTCCGGACGCCGATGATGGGGACGCCAGAGTTGGCGAGCCTCGGGGTGTCCTAGAGACAGCGCGGCGGAGAACCGAAGGCTAACGACGGGGTACCATCGCGCGTCCAACGAGTGCCCGTCCCTCCGGAGAACCCTGCAATGAGCACCACCCTGGCGCGTCTCCGCGCCCTTTCCGCTGGTCTCGCCCTGATCGCCGTGTCGGCGTGCGCCGACCAGGCCGCCCAGCCGGCGGCCACCGACTCGAGGCGT
>CBHWBX010000455.1:0-3679 GCA_966111935.1 uncultured Gemmatimonadaceae bacterium | reverse complement strand
ATGCTCGTCGACGACGATGGCTCGCACCTCGAGCCGGTCACGAACCACCCCGAGTTCGACGGCTTCCCGATGTTCAGCCCGGACGGCAAGAAGCTCGTCTGGGCGTCCGGCCGATCGTCCAGGGAAGGCGACCTGAATCTGTTCATCGCCGACTGGAAATAAGGGCACCGAACGACCGTACAAACAATGTCGTTGTAATTGGTTACCTTTGGCGACCTCCCCGGGGCGCCATCGCGACAGCATTACGGTTTTGCAATGATGTTTACGTGGCGACCGCGGGGGCATGATCATAGATTGGGGTCAAACCTCATTCCGTCGTCCCCCCCTCTGTCCGATCCACGGGTCGTCAGTCGATGATGACTGACCGCGAACGATGCGTCCCCGCTGATCCGAACGGTATCTGTCCATGTCGCGCAGAATTCGACTCGGCGAGTCACTCGTCGAATCCGGTCTCATCACGCAGGCGCAGCTTGATGAGGCGCTCAGGCGCCGACTGACCACCGGGGAACGCATTGGTGAGGCGCTCGTCGGCCTCGGGTTCATCTCCGAGCGCGACCTGCTGCGAACGCTCGCCGCCGACGCCGACATCCCCTTCCTCGAGGCGCGCGAGCTCGTCGTCGACCCGATGGTCGCCGGCACCGTCTCCGCCACCGTGGCTCGCGCCGAGCACGTGGTTCCGCTTCGGATCGAGGGCAAGTCGCTCGTCGTCGCGATGGGCAATCCCTTCGACGTCGGCGTGATCCGCTCGCTCGAGCGCACCACGGGGCGCCACATCCGCGTCTCCGCCGCCGATCCCGCCGAGATCGCGCAGATCGTCGAGACGGTCTACGGCAACGCCCCCGCGTCGGCATCGGCATCGGTCCCCGGGTCCGAACAGGCCGCCCGCGCGCGCTCGACCTGGACGCAGAATGCCGGCACCGTCGCGGCACCGGCGCGCGCCGCCGCGCCGGCGCTGTCGCCGATCAACGGCGAAGACGGCATGACCGCGGCGCAGCTCGCCGACGAGATCATTCGCCGCGGCGTCACCCTCGGCGCGACGGATATTCACATCGAGCCGCTCGAGGAGATTGTCCAGATTCGCTATCGGGTCGACGGTCTGCTCCAGAGCGGCCCCGCCTATCCGAAGGCGCTCCAGGCGTCGCTGCTCAGCCGCATCAAGATCCTCTCGAGCCTCGACATCGCCGAGAGCCGCCTGCCCCAGGACGGCCGCGTCCGCACGCGCGTCGACGGACGGCTGATCGACCTCCGCGTCTCGACCTTCCCGACCGTCCACGGCGAAGACACCGTCCTTCGCGTTCTCGATCGCAGCCGCGTGAACCTCCGGCTCGAGGCGCTCGGCATCAGCCCGGCCGACCTGAAGCTGCTGCGCGAGGCGATGAACAAGCCGTTCGGCCTGCTCCCGGTCACCGGCCCCACCGGCTCAGGCAAGACGACTACGCTCTATTCGGCACTCCTCGAGATGAACACCGGGGAACGGTGCCTCATCACACTCGAGGATCCGGTCGAGTACGAGGTCGAGAAGATCCGGCAGTCGCAGATCAACGTCCGCGCCGGGCTGACGTTCGCGTCCGGGCTGCGCTCGATGCTGCGCCACGACCCGGACGTGATTCTCGTCGGTGAGATGCGCGACGCCGAGACGGTGCAGATCGCGCTCAGCGCGGCCCTCACCGGCCACCTCGTGCTCACGACGCTGCACACGACGACCGCCGCCGGCGCGATCCCGCGTCTGCTCGACATGGGCGCCGAGCCGTTCATCGTCGCCTCGGCGATCTCGCTCGTCGCGTCGCAGCGTCTGGTGCGCATGCTCTGCCCCGACTGCAAGCAGCCGGGTGAGCTCGCCGAGCCGGTCCGCCATCGCTTCAGGTTGGCGGACTCGACAGTGTATAAGGCGACCGGGTGCAACCTCTGCCGCAACACGGGTTTCCGCGGGCGTATCGGCATCTTCGAATTTTTGCCAATTACCGAGGAGATCGTCTCCGCCATATATGAGAGGCGGTCGTCGGAGGATATCCGCCGCATCTCGGGTCGTCCCACTCTCCTGGACGACGGCGTTTCCAAGGTTCGAGCAGGTCTCACGACGCTCGACGAAGTCCTGCGTGTCACCGCGTAAGCTCGAGGCTCCGTGCCCGATTTCTGGTATAGCGCACTGACCGATAACGGCTCCGTTCAGGAGGGGGTGATGCACGCCCCCGACGAGACGGCGCTCGAGGATCAGCTTCGCCAGAAGGGCGCGTTTCTCATTCGCACCGAAGTGCGCGACAAGCCCGTCGCGCAAACGACGCGCAAGCTCACCGACGGCAAGGTCGATCGCCGCGAGCTGCTCGCGTTCCTCGAGTACGTTGCCGGGTCGTTCGACGTCGGCATCCCGATCCTCGAAGCGCTCGACGACGTGTCGCGCCGCCTCGCCTCGAAGCGGCTCCGGAAGATTCTCGAGGAGATCCGTTACGCGATCTCCGAAGAGGGCAAGAGCCTCTCGGCGGCGATGGCCGAGCATCCGACGGCGTTCCCCGAGCTCTGCATCGGAACGATTCGCGCCGGCGAGGCGAGCGGTGAGCTGGGCTTCGCGCTTCGCCAGCTCGTCGAGTACATGGACTGGCAGGAGTCGATATCGTCGCAGCTCAAGCAGGCGACGATGTATCCGCTCATCGTCGTCGTCGCGGTCGGCCTGCTCGTCGTCGGATTGATCGGCTTCGTCTTCCCGCGCATCCTGCCGCTCCTCCGAGGCCAGAAGGAGCTGCCGCTCCCGACGCGCGTCATTCTCCGCGCCTCGGAGCTCATTCGTCACGACTGGCTGATCGTGCTCCTCGCGATCAACGCGGTCCTGCTCGCGCTCTATTTCTTCTATCGCACGCCGCGCGGGCGTCTGCTGCTCGATCGGGCCTCGCTCAAGCTTCCGATCGTCGGATCGGTGATCGCCGACGTGAACATGGCGCGCGTCGTCACCTATCTCAGCCTGTTCTACCGCACCGGCGTCGAGCTCGTGCTCTCGCTCCAGATCATCGAGCGCATTCTCACCAATCGCGCGGTCGCCGATGCGATCGGCAACGCGCGCGAACAGGTGATCCAGGGCGTGTCGATCGCCGCGGCCCTCGGACAGTCGCCGCTCTTCCCGAACGTCGTGCTCCGCTCGGTCGCGCTCGGCGAAGCGACGGGCAACCTCGACGCGGCGCTCGCGCGCACCAAGGACTACTACAGCCGCGAGATCCCCGCGGCGGTGCGGCGCATGATCACGCTGCTCCAGCCGGCGCTGATCGCGATGATCGGCGGCGTGATCCTGACGGTCGCGCTCGCGATCATCCTCCCGATCCTCAACATCTACGCCGGCATCGGGGTGCGGCATTGAGCGCGCGCACCTTCGGCGCGCTCGTCGCGCACGACGGAATCACGCTCGTCGAGTATCGCGCCGAGCGTGACGGCCTGCGCGTCGTCGAGCAGTGGCACGACGCCGGCCGCTCGGCGTCGATCGACGAAGCGCTCACCCGCCTCACGTCGCTGGTCACGACGATCGGCGTCGCGCGCCCGAGCATCGCGATCGCCGTCGAGCAGTTCGGCGTGCTGCACCATCTCATGACGCTCCCCGGTGCCGACGACAGCGTGCTGCTGCCGATCGTGAAGCGGGAAGTACAGCGCGTCTTCGGCGTCGCCGATCCGGTGGTCGCGTTTTCGCGCGGCGCGGTGC
>CBHWBX010000454.1:0-3696 GCA_966111935.1 uncultured Gemmatimonadaceae bacterium | reverse complement strand
AGATCCCTCGCATTCGCTCGGGATGACATCGTCGCACGCATGACCGATCACACGTGCGGGTTCCTCACAGTTACGGCGTGTACGTCGCCGCGCCCGTCGTCGTGGGCATCGCCGTCGTCGCGAGCACCTGGCCTGTGGTGATCTGCGGCTGGGTGAGCTGATACTCGCCGCGATTCTGCGCCACCCACTCGGCGGCGCGGATCGCCGACTCCTCTGCCCCTTCACGCGTCGTGAACGTGCTGACGGTGACGATCACGTCATGCTCCTGTTCTTCGCTTCCGAACGCGGTGTAGTTCACGAAGCCGGGAATGGTGCGCACGACCGGGAGGAACCCTTCGCGCACGCGCTCGCCGAGATCGGTGAGACCGCCCTTCGGTGACAGCACGTACTTCCGGATCATGGTGTACATAGCAGAGCCTCGCAGTGAAAGGGACAGGGACGACAAGAACGTATTGTTCGCGTCTCCGCCCCCCTCGCTACAATTGGCCCTTGGTGATATGCAGACCGAACGCGACCGACGGAGTGTCGCGTTTCTCCATCACTTCATGACGGAGTGAGCACGATCGTGCGCTGCTGTAGGTCGGCGTGGCCGCAGGTGTTGCACCCCGGCGACGTGCCGGTGACGTTCACCTCGATCTGCTGCGTCGTGTAGCCGGGCGCGGCGATCACGAGCTGATACGTTCCGGGTTGCGCCGGAAGCCGGCACACCCCGTTCGTGTCGCACACCATCGTCGACGGCGCGGTATTCGGAGATCCGATCGCAAGATTCGGCGGAGGCTTGTGCGTGTCGGACGCCGTCACCGTCAGCTCGATCGCGAACGTCAACGGGCATGGGTAGGTGACGCAGTCGTCCTTGCATCCAATCGCCGCGAGCGCGATGAGCGCCCGGATCCCCGCGCGTCGCTTGCCGAATGACTTTAGCATATTGTAATCTGCACGGAAGCAGAGCGGGACGCGAGCCGGTCCGGCCTCGTCAGCCTGCGCTCGGCGCGCCCGTCGCGTCGATATGCTCGTTCCCCCGCGCCGATGACACGGCGTGTCCCGCTTCCTCCAGCTCGCGCGTGAGGAAGAAGTTGAGCGCCGTCCGAATCACCGCGATCGCGCCGAGCTTTCCGATCTGATCCCAGCTCGGCGACACTGCCGTCGACAGGATGTCCGCGCCGAGCTGAAATTCGAGCGCCAGCGCGAGGTAGCGGCCGAGCGTGAGACGCACGTCGGTGAACGCGGCGGCGTGGCGCAGCACGAGCGCCCTGACGAACCCGAACAGCGCGAGCACGACGCCCAACGCGATGATGAACGCGCCGGTAACCTCGGCCGTGAGACGAATCCACTCGACCGCCGCGCGCACGGTATCGGCGACGGCCGTGTTGTTTGGCTCGGCCGGCCGCATCTGCGCGAGCAGCTCGAGGATCGTCAAATGCGCTCACCTCGATCGACCGCGTCCTGCCGCCGCTTCGCTTCGGCCCAATCGATCGTCGGCGCGACGCCTTCATCATCGAGATCGAGGCTCGCGAGCGCCCGCTCGATCACCGGCGCGCCGAGCTCCCGTGGCAGCGACTGACCGAACTCCAACTCGGCGCGACGACAGAGCCGCTCCTCGCGCGCGAGATTGCGCGGCACGCCGGGACGGCACGCCGCGTGGACGCGCGCGTGCATCCCTTCGTGTATGATCGACGACGCCACCGGTGCCGCAGTGATGTCGGTGCGCGCGAGAAAGGTCAGCTCAGTCATGCAGGCGCGCTGCTCGGGAAAAAACGCGCCACGACAGGCAAAGCGGACGACCAGAAAGTGGCTGAGGTCGCGGCGCAGATGCGCGAGCCGCCACGGCTGATGGCGCTCGATCAGCTCGAGCGCTTCGTCCAATCGCCCGAGGACCACCTGCGTGTCGATGTCGGGCCGCGTGTTGTCGACGACGACCGTGAAGCCGCGGACCTCGTAGACCTCGGGCTCGGAGGACGCTTCGCCTCCGCCGAGCGCACTGCGAATGCGCGAGAAGAAGCCGGCCATGCCCGAATGGTAATACAGCCGAAGCTGTTGGTATGGCAGAGCTCGACGCAGAGCGCAGCAACTCCTTTACCGCAGAGACGCAGAGGCGCAGAGAACGGCCGCAGAGGTCTCCAGCACAAGGGCCGTCATCCTGAGGAGCGAAGCGACGAAGGACCAAAGATTGTCGCCGTTCTCTCTACGGACCTCTGCGCCTCCGCGTCTCCGCGTTGAGCCGTTTCCGGTCTTTCCCGCGGTATCAGCGTACAGGCCAGGCCCACCCGACGAGACTCCCTAGAATCCCTCCTCCGAAGCCGCCCGCGACGCCGAGATACACCGCGGCACCATTTCCGCCGAGCATCGTACCGCCCGCGGCGCCCAGGATTCCCCCGACAACCGCGCCACTCAGCGCGCCCTTCCACGCATGGTCCTCACGACGCGCGACCACGGGATCGGGAAGCGCGGGGGTGCTCGACGCCGACGCGGGCGACGTGCAGGGATGACCACGCGCGGACAGGAGCAAGCCAGTGAGTGCCCCCCCGGAGACTGATATCGCCATGATCGTATGACTCGACTGCTTATCGTGGCGATGAACGACCGTCGCGGGAATCGCTCCGACTGCCGCGCCAAGGCCGGCGCCAACCACGGTCGATGCGGCGCGAAAGGTATGGCATTCGGAGACGGTGATCTGTGATGCGGCCGAGCGAATCGGCAGCGTGAGCGCGAGCACACCAGCAACGCACGAAACAGCTTTCATCAGACTCCCGGTGTTGGACATCGGGGCAATCTTTGCCCCGGACCCGGACGTCACAAGGTCCGTCTGCGATTGGACCGGTGGTGACAAGGCAACTGCTCACCGCAGAGGCGCAGAGGCGCAGAGTTTCGCAGAGGACTGCTGTAAGAGCGAAAGCTGCCTTGAAAATGGGAACGGGAACTCCGACTGGGATCGCCGTTCCTTTTATTCATCTTTTTGTTCTTGCGCCCTTAGCAGTTCTCTGCGGACCTCTGCGCCTCTGCGTCTCTGCGTTGAGGCTGTTGCAGGTCCCTCCGTTCTCTACATCTCTGCGGTGAGCAGTTCGCGCAGAGTCGAGCAAGCCCGCATCCAGCTTGGCACGGCGCGCGCGGAGAATCGCACGCGTACCGCGCTGCCACGGAGCTCTCATGCGCGTATTTGTAACCGGAGCGACCGGCTGGGTCGGCTCGGTCGTCGTCCAGGAGCTGCTCGCGAACGGTCATCAGGTGCTTGGGCTCGTCCGCTCCGATGCGGGCGAGGCCGCGGTGAAGGCGGCGGGTGCCGACGTGTTACGCGGCGAGCTCGCCGACCTCGAGAGCCTGCGCGCGGGCGCGGCGGCGAGCGACGCCGTCATTCACACCGCGTTCATCCACGACTTCGGCGACATGGAAGGCGCCGCGCGCGCTGACCTCGCGGCGATCGAGACGATGGGCGATGCGCTCACCGGATCGGGGCGGCCGTTGGTGATCACGTCGGGGACGGCGCTCGCGCGCGGGAAGATCGCGAAGGAGACGGACGACGCCGGTGAGCCGCGCCCGGGTGCGTTCCGGGTCGCGTCGGAGACCGTCGCCATCGAGCACGCCGCGCGCAACGTGCGGACGTCGATCGTGCGGCTCCCTCCCTCGGTGCATGGCGACGGCGACCCTGGCTTCGTCGCGCGCCTCGTCCAGATCGCGCGCGAACGCGGCGAGTCGGCCTAC
>CBHWBX010000453.1:0-3702 GCA_966111935.1 uncultured Gemmatimonadaceae bacterium | reverse complement strand
CGACAGAACGTCGGCGAGCGAGACGAAGTCGAGCGTCTCGCGCAGCAGGGCGAGATGTTCGGCGAAGGTCGCGCGGTCGACGTGCAGCGTCGCTTCCCCGCGCGCGGCGTCCGCTGCGTGTTCGACGATGTTGTGGTACGTCAGCACGACCAGCGACTCGCGGCGCGCCCCGCGCGCGACCCGCGGCGCGCCGATCGCCAGGAGCGCGCGCGAGGCCGCGTCCTTCAGGAGCGCGCGCGCCGTCATGCGATCGGCGGCGCGGGCCGCAGCGCCAGCTTCGCGAGCCCGAGCGCCATGCCGATCAACACGTAGGGATACTCGAAGTACTCCGCCGAGATGAAGAAGGCGCAGACCAGGTACCCGATGATCGACGCGATGAGCACCTGTGCCAGCGCCAGCTCCTTCGCCACGTACCCAAGGCGGCTCATCGCCCGCGTGACGCGTCGCAGACAGGCGAGCGTCGACGCGAACAGGCCGAGGAAGCAGAACAGCGACACGACACCCGTCTCCGTCGCCGTCTCGAGATAGGAGTTGTGGGCGACCGACCACTTGAACGGCCGGCCGCGCGACTCCATCTCCTTGCCGATCGTCGACAGCTTTCCCTCGGCGCGCAGGAAGTTGTTCACGCCGACGCCGAACACGGGACGATCGCTCAGATAGCCGATGCCGCGCTTCCAGATCTCGAGGCGCCCGGTGGGCGATTTGCCCCGCCAGTTGTAGTCGTCGGTCGGATTCAGCAGTGTTTCGATCTTCGAGAAGTACGTCGTTCCGCCGAGGCCGATCAGTCCGAATGCGAGCAATCCCACGACCCCGACGCGGGCCGCCGGCCGGATGCCGCGATACGACAGCATGAAGTACGCGGTGACGACCACCAGTCCGACGAACCCGCCGCGCGATCCCGTCAACACGAGCAGCAACAGGTAGAGCGGCAGGCAGACCGCGGCGAGCAGGCGCCGCCCTGTCCGCTGGCCCCGCGCGCCGAAGTACGCGGCGAACGGCATCGTCGCGACGAGAAGGAGCGCGAAGTCGTTCGTATCGTAGTAGATCAGCTCCTCGAGACGGCCCGACCGCCCGACCCGATAGGCCAGCAGGATGAAGATGCAGTATCCCGCCGCCGCGACCATGTTGATCGCCGCAAACCACTCCAGATCGGCGAGCGAGCGGACGGCCGTCGCGAAGATCACCGCGAACAACATCATCGGGATCACCGTGTGCCCGATGTACAGCGCGCTGTTCGACGGATAGATCCCCGCCGGGACCGAGAAGATCATGCACACGAGCAGCATCGTCATGTATTGCAGCGGCAGCCGCGGCACGTCGGCGAGCCGGCGCTGCCGATTGCGGTTGACCATGAACAGTCCAACCGTGATGACGGCGGTCACGATCGCCAGACGCAACGGCTTGAGCGGCGTGACGAGGCTTGGCAGACGCCAGGCGTAGGTGAGGTGCATCAATACCAGCATCCACATCAACCCGTCGGGCCGCTGGCGGACGGACCGCGCCAGCCCGCGCGTCGCGCCGCGACGTGCCGCATGGCCGCTGAAGCGCGGCATCCCGACCGACGTGATCCCCGGTGTCGGCAACGGCCCCGGCGTGAACGCTTGCGACGCTGCGAGATCACTGGCCGCCACTGGTGCTCCGTTGTGGTGAGAGGTGACGCGGCGAGCGAGCCCAGACGCCGCGGCGGATCGCGCCGAGCGCCTGGATCCCGACCCAGACTCGCCACAGCGCATATCCGGGGATGCGCGCCATGGCTGCGAGGAAGAGGAGCCGCCGGGGATCGCGAGCCAACGCCACCAACGTCCAGATGGCAATCGGCAAGAGCGAGCCGGCGAGCAGCAACGCGACGACGCGCGCGACGCTCACCCCGGAGGCAAAGAAGAGAATGGCGATCGGCAGCACGACGGCGGCATGCAACACCGGTCCCGGTGCGGCGAGCTCGCCGAAGGTGTCGAGCTTCTGTCGAATGTCGATCGGGCTCGAGATGATGCGCCGGGCATAGTGGGCGAAGACCGCGAGCTTGCCGGCCTGCCACCGCCTCCGCTGGATCGCCCCCTGCGAGAGCGTGCGCGCCTCCTGGCCGCGCATCACGGCGTGGCGCGCGAAGTCCACCTGGGCACCGTACACGGTGTATCGCGTGTAGAGCTCCCACGTCTCGGTGAGCGAGTCCGGCACCCAGCCCGCATGCGCGAGCAGGTTCGTCCCCACGCACCAGCCGTTGCCGATCGGGCAGTTCAAGCCGGCGCGCCGCTTCAGCTCGTACTGCCAGTCGTACCGCACCGCTACGAGCAGCGCGCCGAGCAGCGTGAGCCACGAGTCTTCCTCGTTCGAGATCGCGCAGTACGACTGAACGGCCTTGTCGCGCAGCGGCCCGCGGCGCGCGAGGGCGTCGGCGAATCCCGGGTCCACCTCCGTATCGGCGTCGACGATCGCGACGGCATCGTACTCGGCCACGGGAAGCTGCTGCATCGCCCAGAGCAGCGCCCACGGCTTCCCGATGCGCGCAAGGTCGTGCCGCTCGAGCACGCGTGCGCCCGCTTCCGACGCGAGCGCCGCGGTGCGATCGCCGCAGTTGTCGGCGATCACGTAGAGATCGTAGTCGCACGCATCGCGGCGCATCGCGACCATCGATCGCACCGCCGCCTCGATCAGCAGCTCCTCGTTGTGCGCCGGGACGAGCACGAGCAGACGCTGGCGCGGCACGTTCGCAGGACGCAGGTCACGCCGGCCGACGGTCGCGAGCGTGTAGATGCTCCACACGTCGGAGAGCAGCGGCAGCACGAGCACGATCGCCACCGGCAGAGCGAAGAACGCGGTGACTGACCAAAACGTGGTGGCGAAGTGTGAGTGCATTGCGATGGGTGCGAGAGAGAGTGCACGCGGCGGACGCGTGGATGGCAGCGCCCATGCCAACTCGCGCAGCGCCGAGCGCCATGCGAATGACGCGGCGCGCGTCGCGATCTCGCTACAGCTTGTCCCGCCACTGCGACATGCGTGTAGCTGATGCGCCGCATGCCGTCAGGTTTTTCGCGCCTTTTCCCGCGTCGTGCGTCGGTATGCCAGTTGCCCTTCGGGTTCTCACACGTGACACGTGTCACCATGTGCTCATGGCTTTTCACACCCAGCGCGGTTCGGTCGTCATGCTCCCGTCTCCACACCCCGCCGTGATGTTTCAGACCGTCGGTGACGGCGCGGTGCTCCTGCACACGCAGGACGAGATCTATTTCGGCCTCAACTCCGTCGGCGCGCGCGTGTGGCAGATGCTCCCGCCGACGTGCGCGGAGCTCGACGAAGTCTGCTCGTGGCTCGCCGTCGCCTATCCCGACGCCGATCCGCTGGAGATCCGCTCCGACGTCGACGCGCTCCTCTCCGAGCTGCGCCAGCACCATCTCGTCGTCGATCCGGCCTGAGCGCCACGATGCCCGCTCGC
Source organism: uncultured Gemmatimonadaceae bacterium (assembly GCA_966111935.1). Taxonomy (GTDB): domain Bacteria; phylum Gemmatimonadota; class Gemmatimonadetes; order Gemmatimonadales; family Gemmatimonadaceae; genus JAQBQB01. The sequence continues at coordinate 272 of CBHWBX010000453.1, read as the reverse complement.
CGCGCCGCGCGCCGCTTGCTCACGCTGCCGCTCACCGAGGTCGCCGATCTCGTCGTCGCGCAGGCGTTGCTCCTCTCGGCGCGGCGCGCGTTGCGTCGCCGGCCGCTCGGACAGCTGCTGCACCCGGTGGTGCGGCTCGCCATCGTCGACGACCGCCCGTGCGCCCCGTACGTCGAGCGCATGGCGACGGCGATCGATCGCGTCGCGCGCTTCGGCGTCTTTCGTCCGACCTGTCTCGTACGCGCGATCGCCCTCGAGCGCGTCGCCCGCGA
>CBHWBX010000452.1:0-3710 GCA_966111935.1 uncultured Gemmatimonadaceae bacterium | reverse complement strand
AACGGCAGCGAGGCGCCTCGCAAGCCAGCGCCGGAGCCACCGAAGCGACCGACGCCGAACCCCGGCGTCAGCATGCCCGAGATCATCATCGAGCGTGACGCGCTGAGCGGGCCCACGTCGAACCTGCAGACCGCGCCGTCGCGCAGCCAATACAGCTCGCCCGAGCTCGGCCTCTTCAACGCGATCGGCAACACGCCGCCTCCACCCGTCACCGCCGCCGATCTCCAGTCGTCGGCTGCGATCGTGATCAATCGCCCGCCGGTTCAATCATCGATCGCGATTCCCGTTCCGATGTCCGACACGCAGGTGACGGACTCGATGCAGTTCGTCCTGCCGAAGGAAGAAGCGATTCCCGAGCCCGCCGAAGGGCAGTCCGTGATCTCGCGCGCCGTCGAAATCGCAACGCCGGCGAGCGCGAACGCGGCACCAGGCTCGAAGGTCGGCTGGGGCAGCACGCCACCGATTCCGCTCTCGCAGCTCGCGACCGAGCAACTCGTTCGTCCTGATGATGGCGACTCGCCGTTCGAAGTCACGGCGACGGGCGCGCTCGTCGTCCGCGTCGTCGAGCGCATCCTCACGCGCCTCGATGGTGTGCACATCACCGGTGGCGCGCTCGAGTTCGAGCCCGCGATGCGTCGCTCGCGCGGCCGCGACACCGACGAGTCGTTCAACTACGGCGGTGGCTCGCAGATGCATGGCGTCTCCGGCGAGGGCTACCTCATTGCCGTGCCAGGCGATCGCAAGTTCACGGCCGTCACGCTCGACGACGACATCCTGTATCTGCGCGAAGACCTCGTGTTCGCATTCGAGACGAGCCTGCGCTGGGAGAACGGCAACGTCCCCGGCCTGCGCGGCAAGCTGCCCGTCGTGCAGTTCCGCGGCGACGGTGCGGTCGCACTCCGCAGCTCGCAGCCACTCGTGCGCGTGAAGCTGCCGGCGCAGGGCGTCGTGTGCGTCGATGCACGCCGCCTCGCTGGTTGGATCGGTCGCGTGATTCCGCGCGCGGTCGTGCCGCCGCCGCATGGTCCGATGGGTGAGATTTGCGTCGAGTGCACCGGCGAAGGTGTCGTGCTGATCGATCCCGGAACCGTCGCGCCGCCCGTGATCGAAAAGGCCGCGCGCTCGAGCCGCCCGTCGCCGCCGCCTCCGCCGCCGAAGAGCAACGCCGCGCAGGAGAGCGACGCGCAGGAGAGCGACGCGGCCGAAGAAGAAGCGCAACCGGTGGGTGCGAAAGACGCGTCGGGTCCGATCGAGCTCGATATCGTGAAGTCGGCCGACTGGCTCAACGACGAAGAGCAGCCGGCCAGCGGCGACGACAGCGATCAGATGTGACGTTGACGCCGATCACTGCTGCTGCGCGTCTCGCTCGTAGGCGCGGTCGTGTGCTGCTTCACTCGGGTCGCGACGACGATGGTCTCGGTGCCTGGTCGTTCGCGGGCGCCGAACCCAAAGCGACGCTCATGGCGCGCGGCCGTTCTCTTGTTCGCCTCGACGAGCATGGTCGCCCTGCGCAGCGCTTCACCGGCGATCCGTTCGAAGCGGCGGAAGCATTCCTGGCGGAACATGGCTGCGTGCTCGAGCCGCGTGCCGATGCACCACCCGAAGCGCGCGTGATCGGTTACTTCGGCTACGACCTCGCGCGCGTCATCGAGCAGCTCCCGGGCGGCACGCGCGTCGGCGCGGATGTCCCCGACATGTGGCTCGGCGCGTACGGCGCGGTCGCTCGCTGGCGCGACGGCGATCCAACCTGCTCTATCGTCGGCAGCGATCGCGCATGGCTCGAGGCCGCGCTCGCGAAAGGTCCGAGCACGCTCGGTGTTCCGCCTGCGTTCGGTCCGCTCATCGCCGACGACGATGGCGACCATCACATGGCGCGCGTCGAAAAGATTCGCGACTACCTCGCGGCCGGCGACGTCTATCAAGTGAACCTCGCGCGTCGTCACGTGGCTCGAATCGTGTCGCCCGGAGATGCGCTCGCGCTGTATCGCGCGCTCGCGGATGTCGCGCCCGCCCCCTACGGCGCCTTGCTCGAAGCAGACGGCGTCACGATCGTCTCCGGATCGCCGGAGCGCTTCCTCGCGTCATCTGGAGACAGGATCGAAACGCGTCCGATCAAAGGCACGCGCCCGCGCACGCCCGGCGGCGCCGAGGAGCTCGCTGCGGCCGACAAAGATGCGGCGGAGCACCTCATGATCGTCGACCTCGAGCGCAATGACCTCGGGCGCGTCGCCGAAACCGGCAGCGTGCGCGTCGACGAGCTCGGCTACGTCGTCGAGCTCCCCGCCCTCTATCACAAGGTCTCGCGCGTCAGTGCCAAGCCGCGCGCCGGCCTTGGCTACGGCGCATTACTTCGCGCGATGTTCCCCGGCGGATCGATCACGGGCGCGCCAAAGGTTCGCGCGATGGAGCTCATCGACGAGCTCGAGCCTGCGCGTCGCGGTCCCTATTGCGGCGCGTTCGGCTACTTCGGCGCGCACGGCGCATTCGATCTCGCGATCGCGATCCGCATCGGCGTGCTGACGTCACACGAGCTACGTGTGCACGTGGGCGGCGGCATCGTTGCGGACTCCGACGCAGCGGCGGAGCTTGCCGAGACTGATGTCAAAGCGGCGGGTTGGGTGGCCGCGCTCGCGAAGCTTGCGGCGGGCTAGAGGTTAGCGGACAGCCACGTAATCGTATCGGCGAACACGGGGATGTTCATGAGTGTCGACGACGTCTGCGCAGAATCCGTCACCGTCATCATCGCCGTATTCGTCGGCGCGATGCCGGGCACCCATACGACGCCAAGGCCGCCCGTCGCTGTTTGATCCCACGTGATGGCGTCTGCGGAGTCGTATAGGGCACTGCGGGCCGCTGCCGGCGCCGTCGTCGCCGACGCGCCTGTCAGCGGGGCGTTGTTGCTTCGCAGCTGAGCGATGATCGAACCGGTACCGGCAAAGGCCGCGTTGTTCGTCGCGGTCATATCCGAGAACGTCTGCGTCGCCAGCGCGGGGATGGTGTTCGTGCTCGTGAACGTCATCGCGGAAGGCACGATGCCGGTCCCCGTGACTCGCCACACGTTGTTCGCGCCCGTGACCACGCGAATCGTGAAGTCGCCGTTTGCCATCGTCATCGCGGTGCTCGTGCCGAGCGTCACGGTGAGGCCCGCGAAGCCGGTGTCCGCGCAACCCGTCGTCGGCGTACGCGCGTCGGTGATGACGCAGACGCGACCGGTGATGTCGACGCCGCCGTCCCCGTCGCCTCCGTTCGAGCCACTGCCGAACCCGGTGCCACTCGACGGTCCACCACCACCGGGGTTTACCGGATACAGCTCGATGTCATCACCACCACACGCCGCACTGACGAGGAGCAACGCCGCGAGCACCTTCATGTCGGCAGCATACCGCCGGCTCGTGGAATTGCCGAAAAATGGGAATACCGAGCCGCGCGGACCGGTCTTGCCCCCATGCGACGAAGGGCCGTGGCGGTGGTTCTCTTCTTGTGCACGACGGGGTTCGACCAGGCGAGCAAGGAGTGGGCGACGCGTACGTTGTCACCCGGTGTGCGCCAGCCGGTCGTGCACGGCTACTGGGATTGGGAGCTCGCGAAGAATCCAGGCGCGGCCTTCTCCTCATTCACCGGTGTCACCGGCGCACAGATCATCCTGGCGCTTCTCGCGCTGGTGGCGTTGATCGCGATCGGCGTGATGGCCGCGCGTTGCCGACCGGATC
>CBHWBX010000451.1:0-3718 GCA_966111935.1 uncultured Gemmatimonadaceae bacterium | reverse complement strand
CACATCGCGACGCGCAACGTCGTCATCGCCGCCGGACCGTGGTCGGGACTCGTCGGCGAGCTCGCGGGCATCGAGCTGCCCGTCGAGCCGATCAAGCGACAGATCGCCGTGACGAGTGAGATCCCGAATCTTCGCCCCGACTTTCCGTTCGTCATCGACTTCTCGAAGTCGCTTTACTTCCACAAGGAAGGACGCGGCATCCTCACCGGAAAGTCGAAGAACGATCAGGAAGCGGGCTTCGACACGACGGTCGACGAGGATTGGCGCCTCACCCATCTCTCGGAAGCGATGGAGCGTCTGCCGCTGCTCGCGGAAGCGGAGATCTCGGCCGAGTGGGCCGGGCTGTATGAAGTCACGCCCGACGACCAGGCGATTCTTGGCAAGCTGCCGCAGGCGGAAGGGCTGTTCTCGTGCGCCGGCTTCAGCGGCCACGGCCTGATGCACGGCCCCGCCGCCGGTCTGGTGCTCGCCGAAGAGATTCTCGACGGACGCGCGCACACCGTGAACATCGACCCGCTGCGCTACGATCGATTCACGGCCGGCGCGGCGATCGCCGAGTACAACGTCATCTAGACGTAATCTTCCGGCACTGGCGTGAGGGGCGAAGTCTCCGCAGAGTAGAGCGGGACGTTCGGGAGTTCTAATGCGGGGACTGATAATTCGCGCGGCGCTGCTCCAGCTTGCACTCGTCGGCGGCGTCGCCGCCCAGCAGCGACAGGTGCGCGGGGCGGTTCGGGACTCCGCCCTCAATGCGCCGCTGCCGGGTGTCGTCGTCACGGCGATCGATTCGTCCGGGACGACGGGCGCGCGTGCGATCACCGATGCCTCCGGCCGGTTCGCGCTCGCGCTGCCGAGCCGCGCCGCCCGACTGCGCGTCATCCGCATCGGCTATCGGCCGCGCGAGGTTGCGATCACGAGCGCCGACGAGATCGCGTTCGCGATGGAGCGGCTGCCGCCGATCCTCTCGGCGGTGCGCGTGACGTCGAACGAGCTGTGTCCGGGATCGTCGGATCAAGGCGCGGCGTTCCAGCTCTGGCAGCAGGCACGCGACGGGCTGCTCGCGACGATCGTCGCGCGCGAGCTGAAGCCCGCGCAGGCGACGACGCTCGTGTACGAGACGCACCTCGACCCGCGCGACGAGCGCGTGCGCGAGCAGACGAAGCTCGCGCAGTCGGGACGCACGACGAGTCCGTTCATCGCCAGCGCGTCCGCCGCGACGTTTGCCGCGCGCGGCTACCTGCGTGCGGATTCGAGCGTGCGCATCTTCGACGCCCCCGACGCCGACGTGCTGGTCGATCAGTCGTTCGCCGCGACGCACTGCTTCCGGTTGCAAGCCGCCGACGCCGCGCATCAGGGACAGATCGGACTCGCGTTCGCGCCGACGCCGGGGCGCGACACGATCGTCGACGTGAAGGGAACGGTATGGATCGATACCGCGGATCCGCGTCTGCGCTCGCTCGACTTCACCTACACGTCGCTCGAGCCGGCGGCGATGCAGGCGCGCGCCGGCGGCCACATCGAGTTCCGCACGATGGGCAACGGTGTGTCGTTCGTCGAGCGATGGCAGCTGCGACTCCCGGCGCTGGAGGAGGCAAAGACGCGGTCGTTGATGATGAACAGCCTGGTGCCCGGCCCTCAGCGACGCACCAATCGATACGATCTTCGCGTCGGGGACATCGGGCTCACCGACGGCGTCGTCGCCGGCGCGATCTGGGCGGACGGTGAGCGATGGGTCGATCCACCGACAGGCGTGCGCGGCGTCGTCGCGCGCGGGCGCGACGCTCCGGTGCCGGGAGTGCTGGTGTCGATCCAGGGCACCGTGGACACCGCGCGCACGAACGAGCGCGGTGAATTCGAGATTCTGACGATTCCGGGCAAGTACACGATCGTCGCCACCGATACCGCGCTCGGCGCGGTCGTCGCGCCGCGCAGTCAGGGACGTCCGGTCGAGATCGCGCGCGGTGAGATGACGGACGTCCGTCTCGAGGTCACGCCGCTCGATCGCGTGATGGCGGCGGTGTGTCGCGATCAGCCCGCGCCGCTCGGATCAGCGATCATCGTCGGCAACGTCTCGAGCAACGCCGGCGCAATCCCGAGCGATGCCGAGGTGCGTGCGAGCTGGCTCGGCCAGGTGACGGTGAACGGCGGCGGTGTACAGACCCGCACGCGCGCCATGCGCATCTCCCCCGACGACCGCGGCCGGTTCGTGGTTTGCGGCGTGAACACGGAGCGGCCGGTGAAGCTCACCGTCGCGCGCGGCGCCGAGGTGTTTGCAGACACGACGGTGAAGGTGCCCGACCGCCAGTTGAGCCACAAAGTCCTCTGGGTGTACGACGCAAAACGCCCCTGAGCTTGTCTGCGTTTCGGCCACCCATCGGCCCGCCGCTTGCCCTATCTGTCTGAAGACGCACCGTTTCAGAGGAGAAGCAATGGCAGAACGGAACAAGCCCCACAATGGACGTGACCTCGACGGCAACTTTCGTGTTCGTCAGGCGGACGTCGAAGATCTGCTCGAGAATCCGGATGGGTCCGACATCGTGCGCGACGACGTCCGCCTCGGCGGCGCGATCGCCGACACCGGACCGAACGCTGGAATGCACGCGAAGGAAATCGGCGACAGGATCGCCGAGAACCGGGAAGACGTCGGCCGCGCGACGGGGCAGTCGCGGAACCGTAAGGGGAACGGCCGCAGCCGTCGCTGAGTCCGGCTGATCGCGGGAACCGCATGGGCGGGCTTCGGATTGGTAGCAAAGACCCGCTACCTCCGGAGCCAGCTCATGCGTTTTCGGTTACAGTTGATTGCCGTCCCCGTAGTGACCCTTCTCGTGGCCTGCGGAGGCGGCGGCGACGGTGGGACGACTGGCCCCTCGTCGGGGAGCCCGAACACTCCGTCCACGCCCTCGACGCCCAGCACGCCGAGCACGCCCAACGCGCCGGTTCAGACGAACGCCGTCCAGGTGGGCAATAACTTCTTCTCTCCCGCCGATATTCAGGTGTCCCCCGGTACGACGGTAACCTGGACCTGGGGGAGCGGTGCGGACATCCACAACGTGTCGTTCGCCGACGGTCAGAGCTCCGGCAACAAGGCCGCCGGCTCCGTGTACACGCGAACCTTCACCACCACGGGAACATTCAGCTACCAGTGCACGTTACATGGAGGTATGACCGGATCGGTTCTCGTGAAGTAATGGCGCGAAGGAGGCTGCTCGCGCTCGTCATGGTGCTGCTCGCCCCGGCCGCGCTCGTCGCGCAGCCCCCGGGGATCGGCGGCTTTGGTAAGGGACGCATCCCCGGCTCGCTCGCGAAGGAGCCGGGGATCGTCGTTCCCACGCAGGTCAACGCGGTCAATCTCCTCATCCAGCACCGGCAGGAGGTTGCGCTGACCGACTCGCAGTTCGTCCGCGTGATCGCGATGAAGCGCACGCTCGACTCGACGAACGCGCCGGTGATGCGCAAGCTCGATTCGGTCACGCGTCTCTTCCGCGGCGGGCCGCCGCTCTTCTCCGAGCCGAGCCCCGCCCGTCGCGACTCGCTTGCCGAGGCGCGTCTCATGGTTCGTGAGTGGACGGCCGTCGTCCGCGAGAACAACGAGTCGGCGCGCGATCTCGCGTATCGATTGCTCGGCGAGGCGCAGCGAATGAAAGCCGCGACGATCGAGGCAGCCGCGGAGAAGGCGATCGCGGACGAGGAAGCGAAGAAGAAGCCCCGCTGAGGCTCG
>CBHWBX010000450.1:0-3722 GCA_966111935.1 uncultured Gemmatimonadaceae bacterium | reverse complement strand
GCTATCCGTTGAACGCCGTTTCATCAAGGCGACGCCCCAGGCGTCGCACACCTTCCCGCAACCCGCAACCCGCGACCCGCGACCCGGTAGTTCCTGCAGTTCCTGCCGTTCCTCCTCACGCCTTCCCTACCGCGACAGCGCGATCACATCCCCGTACGACGTGATCTTCCCCTCGTTGAAGGCACGCAGCAGGGTCGAGATCGAGCCGATCACCGAAGGCAGCCGTCCGCCGAGTTGTCGGACCGTCTGCGGCGACACGGGGCTGTACGGATTGCCATACATCCCGCCGCCGACGGAACGGATGAACATGCTCGCCGAATCGAGGGGGAGCGTCGCGACGTTCTGGTAGTACTTCGACCAGACGTTGTCCTGAAAGAGATACTGCTCGACGTTCGACGTATAGAAGGCCCCGACGAGCGCGTGATGATCGTCGAGATACTTCGCGACGGAGCGGATCGCCTTCGGGCCGGCGAAGTCGCCGACGACGGGCACGAGCAGGTTCTTCGACTCGAAGTCCTTCATCCAGCGCCAGTTGGCTTCCGTGGCGAGATAGCCCCAATTCTTTCCCGTCGCGTCGCTCGCCGACTGGAGCGCCGCGTAGTTCGGCATCCCGCGGCCGTAGAAACGGCCACTGGTGTTGTTGCCGGGCGAGAAGTTGTAGGTGATCTGCGGCCCGCCGTTGAAGAACGCGCCGTAGGTGTAATCCATCAGCTTGCTGTCCGAATCGTTCATCGCCCAGCCGCGAGTCTTCGTGAGATACTCCTTCACGGCGGCGAGATTGCGGCGGAAGAGCGCCGAGTCGGGCGCGGCGGCGATGTACGCCTCGAACAGCTTCCCGGCCGTCGACGACGTATCGAGTCCGGCCGGGCGCGGACGCGAGAACAGCTTCGAGACAAACTCGGCGCGATCGGCGGAGGTCTCGAAGAGGGTCTTGTACAACAGCTGGGCGATCATGTTGCCGCGACGGATATCGAAGATGAATGCCATCTTCGGCTTGAGCGCGACGATGTACGTGAAGTTCTGCTCCGGCCCGACGCCGAGGTACACGCGGTCCTCGGGCACCATGCGCCGCAGTTCCGGGATCACGTACTGAAAGCCGGTCTCGTTCGAGACGAAGTTGTCGGACCGGAAGTAGCCGTTCGGCTCGGAGTACTCGGCGTTGAGCTGCCAGAGCTCCTTGTCGGTGAGGCGGCTCGGGATCGTGGATTGCGCGAATGCGGGTGCGACGACAACCGCGGACGCGAGCAGAGCGAGTCGGAGGCGCATGGGCCAGTATACCGCGCGCAGCGGAGGTGCGCAAAACCGCTGTCATCCCGAGGCGTGAAACGCCGAAGGACCCCTGTGCGCCGAGGAGGAGATCTCCTCAATGCCAAGGGGTCCTTCGCTACGCTCAGGATGACGCGCTTACGCTCCATCCGCGCTTACGCTCCATCCGCGCTTACGCTCCATCCGCGCGCGTGGGGCCTTAACCCGCCAACGCCTCCGCGTCATCCGCCGCGTTCTCGTCCGTCTTCGGAGCGTCCCACTCGTTGCCGCACTTGAGGCACTTCCGGAAATCCCCGCGCGCCTTCGTGAACTTCATCTCGGCGCCGACGTAGCCGCACTCCGGACACTTCTCGGCGACCGGCTTGTTCCAGGCGACGAAATCGCAGTCCTCATTCGAGCAGGCATAGAACGCCGTTCCACGCTTGCGCGAGCGGCGCTCGACGAGCTCACCGCCGTCCTTCGGGCAGAAGACGCCCGTCGGCATCGAGCGAGTGCCGCGGCACTTCGGAAAAGTCGAACAGCCGAGGAACTGGCCGCTGCGTCCCTGACGAATCACCATCGGCGCGCCGCAGAGATGGCACTTGTGCTCGGTCATCACGGGCTTGGCCTTCTCGCCCTTGATCGGCCGCGTGTACTTGCAGTTCTTGGGATGGTTCTCGCAGGCGAGGAACGGTCCGAAGAATCCGCCGCGCGCCTCGAGCTTGCCGCCGCAGTCCGGGCAGCGCAGATCCGAGACCTGCGACAGATCGTACGCCTCGGCGATCAGCGCCGGCGCGTCGACCTTCGCGAGCCGCGAGTTGAACGGCGACCAGAAGTTCTTCAGAACCTTCTGCCAGCCGAGGTCACCCTCTTCGACCTTGTCGAGCTCCTCTTCCATCTCCGACGTGAACTCCACGTTGAAGACGTCGGGGAACTGCTTCACCATCACCTTCTCCACCGACTCGCCAAGCTCCGTCGGGAAGAAGCGACGCTGATTCAGCTCGACGTAGCGGCGATCGGCGAGGACCGAGATGATCGACGCATAGGTAGACGGTCTACCGATGCCGAGCCGCTCGAGCTCCTTGACGAGGCTCGCTTCCGAGAAGCGCGGCGGCGGCTCGGTGAAGTGCTGGCTCGGCGTGACGCCCTTGCACGGCACCTTCTCGCCGACCTCGACGACGGGCAGTGCCTGCTCGTCCTCGAGCGCCTTCGAGTCGCCTTCCTCGCGGGCCTCCCGATACAGTGCCAAAAAGCCCTGGAACTTCACGATCGAGCCCGTCGCGCGGAACAGATAGCTGCGACGGCCGATGTCCGGCTGCGACGCCGCCGGGATGTCGAAATCCACGGTCGTCGTGTCGAAGACCGCCGGCGCCATCTGGCTCGCCATGAAGCGCTGCCAGACGAGCTGATAGAGCTTGAACTGATCGGGACTCAGGAACTTCTTCACCGCATCCGGACGACGCGTCGGATCCGTCGGACGGATCGCTTCGTGCGCGTCCTGGGTGTTCTTCGACTTCTTGTCGCCGCCGTAGAGCTGCGGCGTCTTGCAGACGAACTCCTCGCCGAACAGCGTGCGCAGATACTCGCGCGCCGAGCCGGCCGCGCTCTCAGCGACGCGTGTCGAGTCGGTACGCATGTAGGTGATGAGACCGACCGCGCCCTCGGCGCCGATCTCGATGCCTTCGTAGAGATCCTGCGCGATGCGCATCGTGCGCTTCGAGCCGAACGACAGCTTCTTCGCCGCTTCCTGCTGGAGCGTCGACGTCGTGAACGGCGCCGACGGATTCTTCCGGCGCTCGCGGCGCTTCACTTCCGTCGCGTCGAAGGTCTTCCTTCCCTTCAGATCGTCGAGGATGCGCTGCGCTTCGGCCTGATTGGCGATCTCCGCCTTCTTGCCGTCGATGTGATGGAGCTTCGCCGTGAACTGCTGCCCGTCCTTCTCGAGCAGCGCTTCGATCGTCCAGTACTCGACCGGCTTGAACGCGCGGATCTCGCGCTCACGCTCGACGATGAGCCGCAGCGCGACGGTCTGCACGCGTCCCGCCGAGAGTCCCTTCTTCACCGTCTTCCAGAGCACAGGGCTCGCCTTGTAGCCGACGAGACGATCGAGCACGCGACGCGCCTGCTGCGCTTCGACCTTCTTGCTGTCGATGTTGCCGGCGTTCTGGATCGCGCGCTGGACGGCGTCCTTGGTGATCTCGTGGAAGAGGACGCGCTTGATCGGCACGTTGAGCGATCCGCGCTTCGGCGAGATCTGCGTCGCCACGTGCTGCGCGATCGCTTCGCCCTCGCGATCAGGGTCGGTGGCGATGAAGACCTGGCTGCTTTCCTTCGCCACGCTCTTCAGCTCCGCGATCGTCTTTTCCTTGCCGGGGATCGGTACCAGGTCGGGGGTGAAGCCGTTGTCGACGTCGATCCCGAGCTTCTTCTCCGGCAGATCCATGATGTGGCCGACCGTCGCCCGAACGCGGTAGCCG